>NZ_QNUA01000051.1:0-2471 GCF_008042285.1 Bacillus sp. AR13-1 | reverse complement strand
TGTTGCTATCGGCGACTTGTCTTATATTACACCCCTATATAATAATAGTCAACATTTCTTTTTCATTTTCTACAAAAAAAATTCCACACACTCATACCTCATCTTTATTTTACATATGTATATATAATCAAGATACATGAAAGGAGTGCATCAATTGTTGGATCCTTCCTTATTACACATCATTAGTACTAATGCAAGAAGCCCACACTATCATAGAAACTTTCCTCTCATTCTATTTTGGAGTCAAAAAAGTGGTTGTACTTCCCTTGCTAAGTGGTTTTTTTACCAGATTGATTTATTACAAACAGCTTTAAACTATCACCCCTTCATCCATAATTTCGAATATGAAATATACAAAAGTACACCGGCCTATAATATACGGCTGAGTGTAGCACTACGAGATAAACAAAAGGAAACTTTCAAACTGGTTCGCAATCCGTTTAGAAGAGCAGTCAGTTCTTTCGTGTCCTTAATTGCACCTCCTTATGTAGAAAATGAAGAATGGAAACCCATTCGAAAGTTTTTATATCAAAATGAAAATTCTCCTAAAGGAATCTCATTCAAACAATTTTTATACTACCTATTTACTAAAGGTGCTCATGCAAATGATATTAACGCTCACTTTACACAACAATATATAGCAGGTGAAGAAGAGTATGTAACCAATTATATATACTTAGAAAATTTCGATCAGGAAATGAAAGAATTAGAAAAACGTTTCGAATTAAAACCTGCACCGATAAATGAGTTTTCAACATCATGGCATCATCAAACCCCTGCCATGATTTATAAAGGGAATTTCAGCGATGCCGATATTACTGATCCTTTATTCCCTCGTCACCCGACTTTTGAAAGCTTTTATGATGATGAATGTATACAGCTCGTCAAAACAATATTTCAAAAAGATTTCGATACATATAGATATAACAAAGAATATCCCTACTAATTTAAGTCCATTATCTTCGCTAAATATAAAAAGATACCTTATACATATATATGAGGTATCTTTTTAACATTTAAACTATATAAAACATACAATTTAACAGTCCCTACTATCCATTTTATTACCCTTTAATAGATTACGTAACTTTTGCTTATCCGCCCATCCTACTCCAATTAAAACTAGACTCCCTCCCATTATTATCTTCCATGTCAGAGATTCATTTAATAGGATAATTGAAGTAATGATACTTATTAACGGCAATCCATTTAAGTACAGTCCACTTATTGATGCTGAGACCGTCTCTAGCGCTTTATTCCAGAACCAATATGCTAAAATTGTTGCCCCAATAACAAGGTATACTACACTAAATCCAATCTTCCATGTTTCGATTTTTGGGAAACCGTAGTAAAAAATTTCTATCATTGCAAATGGCAACACAATAGCTGCACCTATCATTAGTGTTACTGTAGTGAAAACTTTATTAGATAAACGTCGTTCTTGTTTTGGCCGTTTTAACAAAACTGTGTAGAACGCAAATAAAAAGGTACTTAATAAAATAAGTATATCTCCTATTAAAGACACCTCTTGATTAGTATCGCTAGATGGAATTGTAATAAAGAGCACTCCTATAGCGCCCAACATAATTCCGATCCAATAATCCATCTGAATTTTCTCTTTCAGAAAGAACGCTGAAAAAAGAATTGTAACTAATGGCAATGCAGCATCAATAATACTAACATGTAATCCACTTGTTAAAGAAATACCATAGGATGTGAACATAAAGTACCCAGCTACACCAGTAAAAGACAGTAAACTCATTCTTTTCCACGGAATATTTTTATGTATAACTGCTTTTTGTAGTTCGTTAAATGAGAAAAGCATACAAATCCCACCCGCAAAGAAAAGACGAATAAATAACAAAGTAAACGGTTGAATGGATTCTAATGCCCATTTCGTTGGTGCAATGGCTGTTCCCCATAATATAACAGCCACTAATAACATGCATATTTCTTTCATAATCCCCCACACCCATCAAAAAATATATGTTAACTACCTTAATTATAGATTTTTTCTTAGGTAAAATCCTTTAAAACCACAAAAAGGTTATGCGAAAAATAGCCATCCAGCTCTTTTTTACATAACCTTTTCATATTAAATCAAAACATTATTGTTCATTCGACAACTAAATTAACATAAAAAGGCAATCCTTACCTTCAATTTATATTTAAACGTATTACTTTATCATCCGAATTTTATTTTATACCGTTTCTATTTCATTCTTTTTTTCATCTTCAGGGTTATTAAATTTATGGATTTTAACCTTCGGTAAATAAAAATAAACACAAAAAAACCAAGTCAAAACGACTTGGTTTTTGCTTGGCGACGTCCTACTCTCACAGGGACAAGGTCCCAACTACCATCGGCGCTAGAGAGCTTAACTTCCGTGTTCGGTATGGGA
This sequence comes from Bacillus sp. AR13-1, assembly GCF_008042285.1. NCBI lineage: Bacteria > Bacillati > Bacillota > Bacilli > Caryophanales > Bacillaceae > Bacillus > Bacillus sp. AR13-1. Next base: position 69 of record NZ_QNUA01000051.1, on the reverse strand, counting down.
ACGGGTGTGACCTCTCTGCCATCATCACCAAACTGATGAAGGTATATTCCTTCAAAACTAGATAACATT
>NZ_QNUA01000050.1:0-121399 GCF_008042285.1 Bacillus sp. AR13-1 | reverse complement strand
AAATCTTCAATTTCACGAGTAGTTAGCTTCTCTTCTTTCTTTTTCTTATGTTTCTTTTTTACTTGCTTAGATTGCTTTTTCCATTCACGTATTTGATCTTTTAAGTTCTTCATTCTCTACATCCCCTTTCAAAAATAAAGAGGACACCATTTCTTAAAACAGCTTGATTGCTGCTCTAAAAATTGGTGTCCTCTAGTTTTCTAGCCGGACTATATTCAGTTTCTTTTCACTTTAAAATACCAGCTTGTACAAATATGTTTCTCCAAGCGTTTTTAACTCTATATTTTTCAAAGGATTTCGCACGTCGAGCAATAGCTTTTCTGGTTTTCTTTTTCTTTAATTTAGACATTTCTCCTAACCTCACCTTCTATTCCATTTGTCCTTTACACTCTTCAAGAAAATCAATAACTTCCTGAACATGCTCCCTTGTTGTCATACTTTCCATTACGTATCCTTCATTGTTATAAACATTGACTTTATTCTCTTTAAACTCCATTCCACACATTCCATCTGCGCCTAATAGCTTTACATTATCTTTCATTCACCTAACCTCACTTTCTATTCAAAGGATTATTTTATTAAGTTTTAAACATACCCAAAGCCGAGTGTTCCCAGATGATATAATATAGTCAATTAGAAAAAATTCACTTTATTAACCCCAAAGAAATGAGGTCGCTTTTATGAAAAGTATGAATAAATGGGTACTAGCTATTAGCTACTTTTTTGTTCTAACACTCGTTCTCCATCTATCATTTAAAATGTTGATTTTAACCGCTATGGATCCTACTACTAGCTTTCCAACTTCACGATTTCTCATTGGACTGTTAACTTTAGTATGCGGAGGTTGTTTATTAGGTTTTGGAGCTAGAAAATATATTTTTTCCTCTTCAAATATTAAAAGTGAACAATGGAAAGTTGCAGCAAAGTTTACCTTGTTGACGACTCTATCTTGTTTTACTGCAATGCTTATTTTTTATTGGGTTTAACCTTGATTTTTTTTACAATATATATCTACCCCTGAATAAAACTCAATATTCCGTAAATACTAAAGTCACATGGTTATCTTTCCTCTGTTTTTCTTGGGTGAGCAGTTAGCTTTTGCTAGCTGCTCTTTTGTGATTCATCGTCACATTATGATGAAATGTTCATATATTATCTCGAAGCAAAAACCCTAATTTACTTTTCAATATCTCACTTTTCCCTTAAAGAGCACTTTATTTAGTGCTCTTTTTGGTGTTTCAAATTACTACAAAATGAAATTTTTATACTAATCTCTTTGCTATTTCACAAATGACTGATACAGTCACTGAGTTTCCCGCTTGTTTATAAAGCTGACTAGGAGAGTTAACTTCCTGCGCTCGATCAAATGCCCAATCAGGAAAACTTTGTAATCTCCAACATTCTCTTGGTGTGAGTTTTCTAATCCGAAAACCATCATATATACCATGTTTATCCTGTGCTGTTAATGTAAACATTGGATCTCCAGGTTCTTTCATTCTTCTTCCTTGTTGACGTATTTTTAATCGTTCTGGTGTTAATACAGGTTGGATTATCTTTTCATCTGCTGATGTCCTTGTTAACGTTGGTGAAATCCCATCCACATGATAAACTCGCCCTGCCTTTTCATATGCGTTCGGTTTCTCAATAAACTCTGTAATACCTGCATCAAATTCATCCGTTTCTATCTTTAATACCTTTTTAAGTCCAAGCCAAATATTCGCATCAGGAATAGAGAAACACTGATCACTTCTAAACCAATGCTCTACAGTTGTCTTTTTCACTTCTAATTCGTCAGCAATCTGTTTGATACTTTGCTTGCTATTCTCTTTAGAACTTTTTAATATGCGTTTTAGTTTTTCTATATCCACTTCATATTTTCTGACAGTTACAGGCATTTCAATGTTGTATTGAATAATTTTAGGCTCCTGCCCTCCACCTTGCATTGTAGTCAGACAAGGTGAAATACCTTCTGCACCATAAACTCTTCTTATTTGTTCTTTTCCTTTTATATCGAGCATTCCTTTAACAAGAACTTGTTTAGGTTGTTTATAATCTGTTGCGCTTAAAGTTGCCATAATCCCTTGCGAATCATATACCCTATCTCTAGTTCCTAACCTTGAAGATCCTTCAGGTTGTGTACTACCTATCATTTCAATACTAGTTTCCGTACGATTTCTTCTGATAGGAAATACTTCTCGTCTACTGTATCTTCGAGAATGTCCGATAATGAATACCCTTTCTCTATTCTGTGGGACTCCAAAGTCTTTTGAGTTGAGCAATTCCCATTCAGCATCGTACCCAACTTCATCCAGGATAATGAGAATTCTGGCAAAGTCCCATCCTCCATTAACTGAAAACAAGTTTTTAACGTTTTCAATGAAAAGGTATTGAGGTTTATCTTCTTCTTTTTGGCTTTTGAGGAGTTCAATCGTTTTGTAAAATAATCCAGATCTTGCTCCGGCAAGTCCTTTTTTTTCTCCTGCAATTGATATATCGCCACAGGGGAATCCGAAACACCAAGCGTTAGCTGCTGGTATTGTTCCTGGTTTAACTTTGTTAATGTCATGTGCCGTCCACTCTCCTTTTGTATTATGAATTGCCTCGTATGATTTTCTAGCAAACTTATCCCATTCTACATAACCAATACATCTATGTCCTGCCCGTTCCATGCCTAATCGAAAACCACCAATTCCTGCATAGAAATCTATAAAAGTAAGACTCATGCCTTCACCTCGTTTTCTACTAAAATAGCGTTTTTGTTAGGATTAAATAATTTCATATCTCCATCAATTTATTAATTTTTATAATTATGCAAGTGTCCACACTGTATTGTTGGACAAGCATAAAATATATTAAATCTAATTATAAAGGAGGTGCAAATATGAAAAACTGTTACAAACTTACGTACAAACTCACTTCATTTAACGGGACAACGCTGACTGGTGTCACTATAGAAGGCATCACGCTGACAGCGAACGTCACGACGCAGACGATCTATCACCCAGCGCATCTTGATCAATACTCCCCCACCGATCCAATTCGTCCCCTTGTCGTGGCCTATAACGCAGCTGTCAGATCTGGCAGAAGACCTGCTATCTTGAATGCCGTGACTGCACTCGCTAACGCTGGGGCAAGCGCGCAGGTCCGTCTGGATTCCTGCAACAATACCGTGGTATGCTTCCGTCCTGTTCCCCAAATGTAATGATTCGGATACCTGTCACGGTCGATTATTGTGAGAATATTCGACCGCGACCCCTGCGAAAGTTGTATATACATATCAAGCTACAGTTAACATTTCAAATATCAGCTTCATTTTCCATCATCCTTTTCTGTTAAATAACTATTTTATTAAATTTCATAAATTCAACCGCTTGTCCATTTCACTTTTCTCTACTAATGCATTTACTATTAGTAATACAAACTTTCAGAGGTGAAATAAAATGGACGAGTTTTTATCTTCCGCTGCACTAAATCCAGGTTCGATTGGACCTACACTTCCTCCCATCCCACCATTCACATTACCGACTGGGCCTACTGGGCTGACTGGGCCGACTGGACCGACTGGACCAACTGGACCAACTGGACCGACTGGACCGACTGGACCAACTGGACCAACTGGACCGACTGGACCGACTGGACCGACCCTATTTTTCACTCCCTTTGCACCAGAACCTGACTCTATAGAGCTTCCACCAAATACAAATAACTTTCTAATTATGGAGATCTTTGTCCCAATAGAAAATACTGGTGACAGAGTCCTGTTAAATGCGACAATAGGTACAGATATTAGTGTTCACATTGGAGCGGATCAAGATAATTTCTTTAACTTAGATACCATTACCTATCAGTTATTCCGTGATAATATGTTGTTAACAGAGGCATTTATATCCGGGAACTACGCTACCGGTAGTGATGGTGATTTTCTATATCCCTTTAACTCCACATTTACTTGGGTAGACTTTCCTGGAGACCCGATATTACCACCAAATCCGGTTCCTTATCGTATTATGGCGAATATAGGGGGATTTAGTGAGACTGTAACATCAGTTCAAGTCGGAAATCGCGGGTTTTCTGCTATAAAATACCCTGGTGATCCAATTTAATTAAAAATAGCAATGACTAATCTCACTATGAAAATATAAATATTTATCTTCTATAATTAATTGAGCAGTTAGCTTTGCTAGCTGTTCTTTTTCTATAAAATTCAAATTTGGTCTTACTTCACATCCACGCGCTTTTGACTAGCTTCTCGACTAAATCCGTCTGGGTATCTTGTTGCTAATTTAGATATATTCATTTGAGCGATATCTTCTAGGGTGTATCCCATTTCGTGAGACATGATTGAAATGTAGTACAAAATGTCCCCCAGCTCTAAAGCGATTTTATGCGTGTTCCCTTCTTCTTCTCCTGGACAATGAGCCGGATCGAATCCATGCCCATGAAAAATAGCTTTTTTTACAATGTCCGAAACCTCACCAGCTTCTCCCGTAAGCCCTAATGCTGCATTTAAAACACGTCCACCGAAATCATTATTTGTATTCCATGTACGTAAAGTTGCTTCTTGATATTGATCTAATTCACAAATTTGATTGATATTCATTACAGCTTGTCCTCCCTTTGATTCACTGATTAATTTAGTTGTTGCATATACACCGTTTTCCATTGCTTTCATTTTGCTTTCCCCTCTCTTTAACAAACTCCTAATCCGATTGGACGGTTTTCAATCATATATTTATCAGCTTGATCTATAACAAGAAGCGCCACTTCTGATTGGTGTCTCCTTAATGCTTTTGCCATGTCTGGTAAACTCATATCTTGTTTCCACATTTCACGAAACCTTATAATGTCCCTTTCATCCCAAATGAAGTTAGCTTCTTCTAAAGCGATGTATATCTTTAACCTTGATTCCTTCATCGCTTCATGATTTATTGCTACACTCATAAGCGAACCCACCTTCTAAAAATGATTATTTTATCTTTTCAGTAAACTTAGTATCCACTCGATCCACTTTACCGTTAACCCATACAGCGACTTGCTCACCGAATCCACTAATTGGCGGATTAACTGCCGTAACATTCCCGTCCTTGACTATATAAAGTTTGTTGCTGCTAACATCAATTTCTATTGTTTTCATATGTCCATCTCCCTTTTACTAACGCATGTACTCGACAACATCAGGTTTAAAGCCACTTCCTAAATAGATTCGTACTGGAATTGCTTCTTTTTTATCCCTTGCTGCCTTACACAATTCTTCCGCTGTTTCCCAATTAAAAAGCTTATCTACAGCTCGCTGGAATCTCCAAATCGCCATTGCATATTGTTCAAAGATGTCATAACGATCATCTTGTTTAGTTGTGCGTGGTAACTCATCCGTACACTTTGCATTCTTTGGAACTTGGACGCGTACATCAGCGTATGTATTGCGTCCAGTTCCTTTCTTAACATTGGCTTTCATTACATCGAACTCACAAATTGTTGGCTCTACATCGAAAATATTTAACTGCTTAGGCATGTGCCATCCCACTCTTCTGAAGAAGGTCCAGTAATTCACTTGCGCCTTCTTTGCTCAAAAACATTCGACCATTGAGCAATTCCATGTTTGATTCAGAAACTTCACCAGTTACAAAGCATGACTTTTCATGTTTTCTTAAAACGATGTTTTCCCCATCAACATGAAAGTCTAGTGCTGTTCCTTCAGCAATTCCCAAAGTTCTGCGTAACTCTACCGGAATTACTACACGCCCTAGCTCGTCCACTTTTCTTGCAACACCTGTATTTTTCATAGCTTTCTCCCCCTTGTTAACTAACTTTTTGTTGTTTATTACGTTGTAACTCTTGTTTCATTGATTCGAATTTTATTAACCATGCTTGCCAACGATTATCATTTTCTGCTTGCTGTTGCTTTGCTACTTCACAATTACAACCGTTCGTTTCAATTACACCCGGATAAGTTTCTTTACGAATGATTCCTGTATTACGGCATAATACACACATGCTTATTCCTCCTTTTTGAAATTGCGTAATCTATAATTATCACCATGCATTTCTAACATTTCAGCGTTTTCCATCATCCGACTAAAATCACGTTCTCCATACATCCCTGCTAATTCACCAATCGTAAAATTAGTAGTAAATAAAGTGCTTTTACCTATACGGCTATCTACGATTTCGTTTGTCTTCGTTTGCTTCCATGTAACGCCTTCTTTATCTTTCTCTGTGAATTCCGCTCCAAAATCATCGATAATCAAGACATCAACTTTTGCTAGAAGGGACATAAGCTTGTCCTCTGTCATTTCACTGTTTTTATTCCAAGTTGATTTGATTTTGGTAAATAGCTTATTCATTTGAATAAACATTGCACTGTGACCTTTTTTCATAAGTTCTTTGATGGCTGCCACACACAAATGACTTTTTCCTACTCCATAATCACCCGTAATAATGATGCTTGTTGGCTCTTCTTTATTAAATGAAGTAACAAAGTTCATAATCATTTCTTTCGCATCAGCCAATTCTTTTTTAGGTGGTAAATAATTTTCGAATGTGGCTTTTTTGAGTTTGTCATTTATTAAACTGTTATCAGCAAATGAATCATATAAATGAATGATTTCGTTTTTCTTTTTTATAGCTAGTGTTTCTATAGCTAATTTCTGATCTTCTTTTTCTACCGATCTACATTGAGGACAAAATTCCTCATTTGTTTCTATATCTATCAACATGCGCTTACTGCAAACGTCTTTAAATTTTTCTTTCCCTACTAAAAAGACATTCGTGCATCTATTAGATGAAAGTACATATCTTTGACTAGCGTTTTGAGAAGTCGTATTTTTGAATGAATTCATTGTTTTTGTGCTTTTTAGAGCTTGCATTTGAATTCTCTCCTTTTACAGTTTCATTTAAATAATTATCAAAGTGTTTCTGCGCAAATAATGTACTTGGTCTTAAATACTGTTCAAGTGTCTTTCCATCTTTATCAAATTTCCCTAACCACTGCGGCACTTTGTTATCAATGACTGTCTTAAAATCATCAACTGTATAGTCTTCATTCCATCTAGCACGAATGAACTTTCTATGACCTTCTGATTTATGGTTATACTTTTTCTTTGCTTTTTCGTTTAAGTAATCGAGAATTTCCTTATAAGGGATTGCTATTGGCTGTTCAGATTCGTCCGAAGATGAGTCTTCTTCTTCTTCTTCTTCTTCTTCTTCTTCTTCTTCTTCTTGTCCACGATACGTACCACGATTCGTGATACGCTTCGTGGATTCGTGATTAGATAAGAAATCAGCAAATATATTTTTTATAGATGGCTGTTCTATGTGGTTATAAATTGGAACGAGTAACTCAACGTTCTTGACGTCTTTCAATTCTTTTTTTATTAAATCCTCAATTGGTTTACCAGCTCTCTTTAGGTTGTATTTTCCCCAATTAAATATCACCATTTCTCTTGTTTGATCATCATATTTAATCAATTTATGATACTCTTCAAATCGCTGCATCAACGCTCGTACACTTTCCTGCGAGTATCCAGTTTCAAAAGCTATTTGCTTTTTGGTTATTTGATATACACCAATTTGTTTTGTTTGTGGGTTTGTTAATAAATATAGAAAAAAATACTTATCTTCCGGTGTGAATTCTTCTTGTACTTTGACATCATTCCAAAATGATGTATGTACCTGCCTAAATATAGCCATATTAGTTAATCCTCCCTTATGCAAATTGCTATACGTGATTGTCCACTTTTGATAATTCGTTTAATTTCATAATGCGGATAACCAGCCTTGAAATACTGTTCAATCATTTGCTTTAATTCATCCTTGCTCTCTGTTAAGTTCCAAAACCTATTAGGTAATAGCACTTGATATTCAGTTAAACGCATGTACTATTTCCCTACTTTCCGTGATATACTTATAACAAGTGTTTTTTCTTAAAGGACCCATTGCCGTGGGTCTTTTTATTTTGTTTTACGTCACTCCAAGCCCATCTTTTTATCGGTTCGTAAGTAATGTAAAGTAACAACGTGCTACACGCGATAAACATTGCGAATATAACTAATGATGTTGTATCTTCCACTAGATCACCTCCTTTTGCGTTTCAAGCCAAGCTTCTAAATCCTTTTGTAGGAAAAGTAGTTTACGTCCATCTCTAATCACTGGAAACTGTGGGTGGTTTGCTAATTCGTACATTCGACAAACTGCTATGTTTAGATAAGCTGCCGCTTCTTTCACTCTCATTACTTTATTTGGTTGTGCTTGTTGTTGAAATGAAGCTAATGCTGCTTGTATCTCCTCTCGAACAACTTCGCGGATTGATTCTTTAATGATTTGATCTAATCCCATATCGTTTTGCTCCTTCCCAAATTGTATTAATGGTAGTTAATCATACTAACCTTGGTCGCCATGCATTTATGTATGATATCGCCTCATTGAAGTCTTTCTGTAAAATGTTGCAATAACTGTTTACCGCAAATGCTGACTTTACATCTCTCCAGGCTGCTGCAAAAAGTTTCTTTCTGCTGTTATGAACAACTTGATTAATTGTTCCATCATCCCAAAGCTTGTACACTCTTCGATTTAATGCACTTCTTATTACTTGTTGCTGACCGTAATCTACTGTTAATCTTTCATCAAAGAATACTTCTAGCTTTTCTACTCGTCTGTTGAGTTGTGTTGTACCTGTCGCAATTAGTTCTATTTGGCTAAATGGGTCTTGTTTTCTTAATGAATTCTCCATCTCTTCGAATCGAGTTACATAAGCTGCTGTGAAGAGAACTCCTTTTTCTCCAGTTAATTTGTTAGCTACCATGTCACAACCTTTTCGTGTTAGAAGGTAATTTTTATAAGTCTTGTTATTACCTTCAGTTGTGTAGTTTGTTTCAATAAAGAAGTCATGAGAACGCAATTTTGCGTTTTCTAAAACATATATGTAATTCTCGATGCTTCGAAGTAGATCGGAATGTCTTTTTCCAATCATTTCAGCAATTTCTCGACTTTCTACTAGGAGTTGTCCATTCTTGTTAATGATTTGTAATTGATTCATTTTCTTTCACCTCCCTCTCGAACGTTGTCGATATGACAACATTTTGGTCAAAAAAAAGGGCATCTATTGATACTCCAAGAGCTTTTGCTAAAGTAGGTATCTTTTCAGCATCCAATCTTCTCTTGCCATTTTCAATGAAAGAAATCGCTGAAGCATGTCTGAAATCAAGCTCCTTGGCTAGCTTATCTTGTGTTATATTTTTTTGTTTGCGAATATCTCGGACTCTATTACCGAATGTCATATCCGCCTCACCTCCCACTGTTGTCGTTATGACAACTTCTTGTATTCATTATATGTTGTCAATTCGTAAATGTAAACCCTCTTTTGTCATTTTGTAAAAAAAATTTTTACAGATAGTGAAATGTTGTCAGAAAGTATATATACTGTAATTAATGGACAATACTTTGCAATGCGAAATGTTGCAAACTACACATTGGGATATTTTTTATAAAGGGGAATAATATTATTATGAACTTAAACGAAAGATTGAAAGCGTGTCGCGAAAAGAAAGGTTACACACAAACTTTCATCTCTGAGAAACTAGACGTAAACAAAGCAACTTTATCTAGTTATGAATCTGGAAGACGTAAACCTGACTATGGGACATTAACTAAATTAGCAGACATATATGAGGTTTCTGTTGATTATTTATTAGGAAGAGCAATTCATGAGAAGTTAACAGTTAAAGAATCAGAGGAAATCGGTAAAGAAACTAACGAATGGATGAAACTAATCAACCAACTTTCAGAGGAAAACAAAGACTTATTTAAATCGACAATACAAAGCTTTATATCTAAAAATAAAACTCCGTGAGACTTCCAATTGTCTACGGAGTTTTATTTTACCCTTTTTCTTTTTCAGAAAGTTCTTTCAATAAATTGCGTAAATGTTCAACATTTACCCCCTCAGTTTTTTCCATCAATAAAACTTGATTGATCATATCTTCCATTTGTTCTTCCCCCTACATCCTCTTTTAGTTATACACATATTGGAAAGTTTTTGACCATTCGGTCATTTACTTTCCACTCCTTATAAAACACGAATGACGCTATCTATATGATAGCGTCATTATTTATTTTCAGCCGCCTCCTGCTCCAGGATCGACCATCATTCTATATTCAATTGGAGTTTTAGATTGTTGTGATGATTCTTTTTCATTATGTATTGGTGTAAAACCTACACAAGCAATAATTGCTGCTGCTATTACTATTTTTATAGCTTTTAACTTCAAATCTTATCACTCCTTTTCATGATTTTATTATATCATTTTAAGCACTCTCTTGATAGCCCGGAATAGAAAAAATCCCCTAATTTTTCAAAATCTGCAATTGATTCTTTGAAATACTTTTGACCACCCGTTGCTAAGCCTTTATAGTATTTTTGAATTGGACTTAACTTTTTGTTTTCTCTTTCTAACTTATCTAACAAGAGTAAAGCTTGTTCTTTACGATCGGTTACTGCATATAAAAACGCCTCTTCAGCTATATCCGTAGGAGTGATATTTTCCAATTCCTTTCTCCAATAAATTTTCAAGAAATTAAGTGTGTTCTCTATAGCTTTTTTTCTAACTATGCATTTTCGATTTGAAGGATTTTCTAATGTTACTATTCCTTGTTCAAAATAATACTTAGCTATACTATAGTCTTCGAAAATATAGGTTTCTCCTAAAATACAATAAGCTAACGCCTTCATGCATTCGTATTTATTTAAAGGTTCATTAATGATTTCAAAACAATATTTTCTAGCTTGTTCTAAATCATTTGCATGATGGCTACTTGTAGCTAACATCTCTTTCGCTCTAAGAGTAAAAGAGGTTTTCAAAGTTCCTTTTTTTATATCCTCAATATACGGAATCAATTGTTTTGTATATTTCATAACCATTTTATGATCATTAAAATTAAGATGTGAATATATTAACGCAAAGTCAGAAATTATCTTTAATTCATTAGTAGATATTTTCTTTGTTTTTCTAAACTCATCAACCGCTCGAAAAAACTCATGTTTGTTTATAAACCCTTCATTGCGCATTGATAATAATTGATATATTTCTGCTATCTTTTTATTCAATCTTGCATTTTTATTGATATCATTCCGATTTAAAATTTTTGAAATTAAAAACTTTTGCAATTCAAATTCACCATACATATTCAATACTTCAAGTCCCAATCTTTCGTTATTAGGTGACAAATATTCAAAAGACTTCAATAACGATTCTCTTCTAAAGTTAAGATTATTCGGTTCATATAATCTTAATGTTTCGACATAATGCATAAAATCAAATTTAGTACTTTGAGAAAAATAACTATTCACTGTAGTGTGACTAACATTAAATAAAGTTGCTAATTTACGATTCGTGTAACCATTAGATTTTAAGTCTTCGTGCATCTTTTTTAATAGCACTTCCATTTTGTCCTCCCTTTGGACAAAAAAGACACGTCACCCCATTTTTTTACATAAAAAGGAGAACGTGTCACTCTCACTCTAAGTTGTGTTATAATAGTTATGTACAAGATCCGCGACAATGTTCCCTAGTCTGGTTAGGGGGCAGTGTAAGAGTGCTGGTAACACTACTTACACCGTGGGTCTTTTTTCACGTCCAGTTATATTTTATTTTCATAATAACACAAATTTCCCAAAATTCGGTCATGCAGTAATCAGACAATTGTTGAGAAAGTCCGAAAAACGCTATATAACAACGTTTCTCGTGTTAAAAGTAATAAAATATGTAATTTTGCATTTCGTGTTTTAGAACCCTATATGCATATATTACCACTAATCACCCCAAAATAGAACACAAGTTCTCATTTTATTCATTAAAAAAGAGCCGTTAGGCTCCTCCTATGTATACTATATACCTGTTCCTGGGTCTAATTCTGCCTTCCAGCCACCAGAATAAATTACTTTATGCCCACCTGGATCCTTTGTGAATTCTCTCATAGTCTTCTTCCCCCTTTATCTAATCGTATTAATATTTTACTATTATTTAACAATGGATGACAATCATATCCTATAACTGAATTTATTCATATATGGTAGAATATATCCATCGCTGATATGTCCAACTATGTAATTTTCATAGCAGCAAAATTACAACTAGACTTATACAACATGATTCAAAACAAAATGAAGGAGTGTTTTAAGTGAAAGGACATATTCGAAAAAGAGGAAATAAGTACTGTATCGTTATTGATATCGGTCCTGATCCAGAGACAGGAAAAAGAAGACAAAAGTGGTTTTCTGGTTATAAAACAAAAAAAGAAGCTGAAAATGATATAGCGAAGAAGATAACGGAGTTGAATGAAGGTACGTTTGTAGAGCCATCTAAGGTTACTTTAAAAGACTATTTGATTCAATGGTTAGAAATTAAAAAGATGAGTGTAGAAAAGAGTAGCTTATCTAGATATCAGTCTAGTATAAACACACATATTATACCTAGTATAGGCATGATTCCACTTCATAAATTAAATGTTATGCACATACAAAAATGCTATCAATCTGGAGTGAATAGTGGCATTGCAAACAACACTATACTCTTTCAACATCGGGTCCTAAGAGCAGCTTTAAATCTAGCTGTAAAACAAAATATTATTTCTAGAAATCCGGCTACTTTAGCTGTGATACCCAAAACAGAAAAAAGCTCCATCCAGACTTGGACAGAGAAAGAAGTAAAACAGTTTTTATTACATTCACAAGAATCACGATATCATATTGGATATCTTCTTGCAATAACTACAGGCATGCGTTTGGGAGAAGTTCTAGGGTTACGCTGGCAAGATGTTGATTTCAATAACCATACAGTTACAATTAACCAAACATTAGGTCATGATAATAAAATTAAAGCCAGTGCAAAAAATAATTCTTCAAAGCGAACAATCCCTATCCCTTTAGAGGTAATTGAAGAATTAAAGAAGCGCAAACTTCAAATAAATAAAGATAAATTACGAATCGGTCCAGCCTACCATGATTTAGATTTAATCACTTGTAACAATTTAGGGAAAGTCACAACAAGATCAACTTTTACTAGTCACTTTAATAAGGTAATCGAAAATGCTGGGATTAAGAAAATTAAATTTCATGACACAAGACATACACACGCAACTCTATTATTAAAACAAGGAGTCCATCCAAAAGTTGTGAGTGAACGTTTGGGTCATTCGGATATCTCTTTAACTTTAAGAATCTATTCTCATGTTTTACCAAATATGCAAGAAGATGCGGTGAAAGTATTCGCAAAAAACATATTTTGATGCTAATGTTTGCAAAATGTTTGCAAACCCTTTTAAAAACACTTAAAAACATTGATTTAAAGGGGTTTGTAGGCTCACTTTTGTAAAACGATATGTTCTGTATGAACTGATACATCCTTTACTTTATCTTTTATAAACGCTGGCTGTAAGTTATATGCATGTAACTCTTCTACCGGCACCCACTTAAATAAATATTTTCTACCTGCTTCTTCAAGAATATATTGATCCGCCCCATTTGCAGGTAATTCATGCAATTCTACTTCATAATAAAAACTAATCTCATGAAACTTTCGCTCAGAAAGTGTAAAGAAGTTTTCTACTGACCATATTAATCTCTTCACTTCAATAGGTACGCCTAGTTCTTCTGCAAGCTCTCGTTTTAATGCATCTTCACTATTTTCTAGCATTTTCACTCTTCCGCCTGGTACGTACCAATACTCTTCACCTTCATCTTGAAGGATAAGTATTTTACTACCTTGTTTGCAAATTGCTCCGACTCGGTAATTAAAACATGTTTCCTCTACTTTAAACGTAAGATCCACAACAAACCCCTCCAATGTATCATTACAAAACTATTATGTATGTGCTGTACAAATAAGATTACTAAATTTTTCTATTTCATTCAATGATTTTCGAACTTTCCGAAAACTGCACTTACCTTTTTGTCATTACAGGTATTTATACATATGTTACAATCACAATGCATACTAGAAAAGCAATATGGGGGTACGAATGGAAACGTTATTAATCCAGCAAACTGAGAAATCAAATAAGTTTTGGAAAATCGTTGTGAAAGATAGAGACTACGTTGTGTTTTACGGAAAAATTGGCACAGCTGGTAGTGTGAAAGCGAAAGAGTTTGAAACAGAAGAAGAATGCATAAAAGAAGCTAACAAACTAATCGCTTCCAAACGAAAAAAAGGATATACCGACCCTATTCTAGGGGAAGATTACATAAAAGAAAAAACGATAACAGAAGAAGAATTTTGGGAACTACTCGCTCGTGCAAAATCGAAAGGCGAAGACCAAGAAGAACAAATAGAATGGCTCACTTCTCATATCGCCAAACGTACAGTACATGAAATTGTAGCTTTTGACACACATATGCACCATATTTTAAAAGCTTCCTATACGTCTCACTTATGGGCGGTTGTTCGGATGATAGTTTTGATTACTTCCGCGGGTGGTTATTATATCAAGGAAAAGAAACATACGAAGCGTGTATTGAAGATCCAGAACGGTTAATTCCTGTATTAGAAAATTTGAGCGAGTTTGATGTTCCAGAAATAGAAGAACTTACGCTATATTTCGGACAAGAAGTATATTTGGAGAAGACTGGGGATGAAGATGATACATACTTTACACTATACCATGTCTTATCAAATGAAGAATTTGAGGAAGTTGATATCGAGTTAGACTGGGATGAAGATGACGAAGAAGGTTTGAAAAAGATGTTTCCTAAGCTATGGGAAATGTACGGGGAAGAACCGATTGAGTGGTAGACTAATATTAGGACTCTGTTTAACCAATAGACAGAGTCCTTTTTTCATAAGATTCCTATTTAAGCTCTCTTTATTTCATACCACTTATCTAACAGCACCTTTTCTCTTTCAATTGAAATACCTGCCTTTAATTCCCTATCTTTCGTTTCTCTCATCCACTCATACACGTCTGTAACTGTGTCTTCTAACCTTCTAAAAGTAAGACCCTCTTTAACTGCGCTCTCTATATTAATAGAGAATCCACCTTTCCACGGATCTGTTTCACCTTCTAATGAAAAAGTTTCTGGAAGCCACAATGGCATTTCCGTCCATGGCTGTACTTTATTCTCATGCATAAACGATTCATCAACCCAAACGAATGCAGCGTCGCTATTCGTAACCTTTTTACTCATATTTAATAGCTCTTCCATCGTCAGCTCATCTTTCGGACCCGTTACATTAAATGTACCTACTTTATTGTTTTCTGCCATGTTTAGTCCAAAGCTTGCGACGTCTTTTATATCAACGAACTGCACTGGACGGTCTTTCCTTCCTGGAACTAACACTTTTCCTCCCTTTGCTACGCGCTGAATCCAGTATGGAAGCCGATCTGTATAATCAAACATTCCTGAAAGAAGTCCTGCTCTTACATGTAAAACACGCCCCGGCCAATACTTCTCTGCTTCTTTTTCACATAATACTTTAAGCGCACCGTAATACTCATAAGGAGATATTTCACCATTCTCTACAGCTTTTACCTTATCACTTGGTGGTTCAGGTAGTAATTTATAATCTTCTTTTATGTGATGCGGGATCCAATCTTTATATACGGAAAGGCTTGAGATGAATGTATAGTGCTTTATATTATCTTTAAGTACTTCTCCTACATTCCTAATGTGATGAGGAGAAAATCCACATGTATCTATGACCATATCCCATTTTCGATTTTCTAAACTTGAAACATCATCAGTTCTATCACCAATTAACTGCTCCACTTCAGGAAAAATTTCTTTATTTGTTCCACGATTGAATAATGTAACTTCATGCCCTCTATTCAAAGCCTCTTCTACGAAAGCCCTTCCTAAAAAACGTGTACCGCCCAGTATTAGAATCTTCATTCTTTTTCCCCCATTCAATCAAGCGCATGATTAAAAACCTTTTCTTTTGTTTAACGATTTTCCCTTGTAAAAAGTTACGGGTATTTTTCATTTTTTTCTATAGTTAATATAACGTCATCCAAATTTGCAACTTGTGACATAACTTTTTATCGAATTCGACAGTAATGAAGACGATAAAGAGGGGTTGAAAAATATTTCAACTAAGTCATAGTGATAAGTACACATCTACGAAAATACTTATTTATACGAGCAATGCTCCTGTCAATTTGGCAGGAGCATTGTTTTTTCAACCTCTATTTACTTTTATATACTTGAATTGAAATGATCGAAATTAAACTGAGCAACCCCATAAATAAACAAGTCGCGCCTAGAATTGTATAAGAATTTCCGTATCCTTGTAATAAAGCTAAATACGTACTTGTATCCATATGACCGTCCTGATCTGCAACAGATTCACTTGTTGCCTTACTCCCCATTTCTGGTGCATTTATTAGTACATACACACCGATAATAGCTACTAAAGCTGAAATGATTTCTACAACATTAGACTTTGTCATCATACCCTCACCTTTCAAACAACGTCTTTTATCCATCTAGTGAAATCTCTTACTTATATATAATAGCAAAAAATATGGTATAAAATTCCAATTCATACCATATTTTAAACTAAATTTAATTATTTGACTGTACACTAGAAAGAATATATTTTGAAATTAGCTCCCCCCATATATCCTTCGCTTCCGGTATAATCTCAGATGCAATCGCCACCACCAATTCCTTCTCCGGAATACAACAAATCATATTCCCACCATCACCCATGGCACAGTATGAAAAGACCCCATCTTCTTCTCGTAACCACCATAAGTAACCGTATTGATTTGAATTCATCGCTATTGATTCTTGTACCCACGATTTTGAAAGAATTTCCTTTCCATTATGAATACCTTCATTCAAATACATCTGTCCAAACTTAGTCATATCTTTAACTGTTAACGTTAGTCCCCATCCGCCCGTCGAAATACCATTTGGATCGTGAACCCATCCTTTCACATCTTTTCCGAATAAGTCATCGAATTCAAAAGATTTCATATTGTAGTTTGGAATTTCTCTCATGCCAAGCGGCTGAAATAAGTATTCATTCGCAAATTCACGCGCACTTTTTCCTGTTGCGCTCGTAATAATTGCTGATAATAAATGAGCTCCTGCAGATGAATATTTAAAAAATCCAATTTCTCCGCCTTTCCCTACCCTATTTAACGTATACTGCACCCAATCCTTTTGTGTGCATAATTCTTCTAACGGTTCCTGCCAATCTACGAAAGGATGTGGCGCTGTCATTGTAAGAAGGTGTCGTACTGTTATTTCAGATGAATTACAATTATATTCTGGGAAAAATTCTATTACTTTTTGATCAACGCTCTTTATATACCCTTTATCTACACATATCCCAATTAACGCGGAGATTATCGTCTTTGTGACAGATGCTACATGACGTGCATCATCTGGACCGTAACCATTATAATAATTTTCAAAAGTAACATTACCTTTTTGTACAACGAATACACCATTTATATTTTTATAGTTTTCTTTTATAGTCCAATCTAACTGTTCAGCAGTTTTCATCGTTCTTCCCCCTTAATCTATGATTAAAAAGGTTCGATAGGTACATATATATCAACTATATGTTTATGTTCGGGATGCTGCCTTGGATCATTTCTATATACTTCGAAAGGATACGAATCTTTCGGTTTATATCCGCTATTTGGCAACCATTCACCGTACAAGAAATTCCATACTCCTTTATATTCATCTTGGAATATTTCAAAATGACCTACCGCATACTTGCCTGAAGGTATTACCATTATTCCAATGTCGCTCGTTTCTACTGCGGACTCATCTGGAATTGTTATACATAGACTTGTTCTTAAATGATAGTCCTCAGTAAATTCATGATGATCGTGGTAAATGGTTAATACTTTCGTATCCTCAAATACATGATAGTTTTGCTCCGATGCGTAATGAAATAGTTTTTCTATCATTTTCGGAAAATCTATAGCTAAATCTTTATATGTACCTACATGTCTTATGTATGCGACGTTTACTTTGTCCGCTGTTACAATTTCGACCTCTCCTCGAACCTTCTTACACTCATTGTATTGAGAAGTTTCACTTACGTCTTTGCAATTCTTGCTATTGTGATTTCTATAGTGAGACGGACTTACTCCGTAATAACTTTTAAATGTCCGGGAGAAAACTGCTGAATCTGTGAACCCGAAGTAATACGCAATGTCTGTAATCGTCATATCTGTACGATAAGTAAGAAGGTGTGTTGCCCTCTCTAATTTCAAACGATTCACATACCGAGATAACGGCTCATCCATCATCCCTTTAAAAATTCTATGAAAATGAAATTTTGAAAAGCCTGCCACATTAGCTAAATCTTCAATTGAAAGTGAATCATTTATATGTGATTCTATATAGTCTTGCACTTTATAAACACGTCGTAAATACTCGTTTCTACTTTGAGAACTCTCCATATTTATCCCTCCTCACAACAAAAAGGCTAACTTTACGTCAGCCTACTTTACACATTTTTTAAAAATAATACTCTACTCCCGCCGTTCCCATCATAATTTGTATGTACGGATACACCTTCTATTTCATCATCCCCATCTTCAATTTGAAATCCGATTTCTTGATGAAATTCAATTGACTTTTTATTAACTGGTGACGTTATCGCTTTTACAACTTTACGGTTATTTGCACGAGCGACATCGAAGAAATAAGAATATAACGTCGATGCGATTCCTTTTCGTCTAAACTTCGGATTTACACCGATAAAATGAACATATGCTTCATCTTTATATGTTTGTGAAAAGAATCCACATAAGAAACCTAACGTTTCGCCATCTTCTTCAATGATAAAACTCGTTTCTTGAAAGTGAACGAAAAACAACTTCGGCAACATACTAGCCATATCTCTTCCGCCCCACCAATCATTTAATACAGAATGAATCTTTACATAATCTTCCCCTTGAATGTTTCTTACTCGCATGTATTTCTCCCTCTCACTCACTTCATTTTTTCATATATTTTAATAACCGTTTCGACTAACAGAATGAATACCCAAATACCTGAAAATACAAGAACAGACTGGAATATCGATCCAATTATCATAACACCAACTGCACCTGTTATTGAAAATGATATTCCACCAAGCCCTGGATCCTGTATAAGTGCTCCAGCAGAAAAAGCAGTTATAATAGATACTATTAAATAAATAACACTCATTATTTTTAATATTTTTATAGAAAGATACGAGGTTTGTTCTTGCTCCACTTGTGATAATTCGATTTCCCCACTCGCAATTCCTTTTTGCAAACAGTCTTCACATAGAAATTCTTCTTTAATTTTTTTACCACCATGCAATGTACCTGTTATTTCTTTACATCGTGAACACTTTCGATTTATCATGTTGATATCACTCCACTCATATAAGATTATACTTACATAATTCTACATTTACCTTAATATCCCTTTTATGTATTTTATAGAGAAAGGTCGTGTTTTATGATTTCGAAACCGACATTTATCTCTAAAAACCCTACCGTCCAGTATGTATTACGGCCTAGTTGCTATGCGGTTATTTTTAACAATACTTGCTCAAAAATAGCTATCATCGAAAAAGGAGAACATTACTTTTTACCTGGTGACGGTATGGAAAGTACGGAAACGAAAGAAGCATGTTTACATCGTGAATTACTAGAGGAATTAGGTTGGGCGATTGAAATTGATCGTTCTATCGGTAATGCAGCACGATATTTTTATGCCGAAAAAGAAGATACATGAAGTTGAAGTTCATGAAGAAGACCATATTTTACAATGGATGTCTCCATCGCTTGCTATAGAACATTTAATTCATGATCATCAAAAATGGGCTGTTGAACAAGCACTTTTACTACTAAATAAAAAAGGATCTCCTTCTATATGAAAGAGATCCTTTTTACTGTTAGCTTACTTTTTTCAAATTGAGAGCTGTCTTTTTGATTCCGCCTTTTTTTACAACATATAAACCGATAAAGATAATAAGACCGCCAACAAGTTGCATCATATTGATTTGCTCTCCAATTGTTACAGCTGCAAAGATAACTGCGAACAATGGTACGAGATACATATAAACCATTACTTTCGTTGAACCGATTTTACTAATACCGACATACCACATTGCAAGTCCGAAGATTGTCGCAAAGACGATTGAATATGCTAGTGATCCCCAGCTTGGCGTATCTACTGGCCACGTTAATGTATTTACGTTGAATAAACAGTATATAACGAGAGGTACAATTCCAATTAAAGTAGACCATGATGTGACTCTCATTGCGGAGTATTTTGTGATAAGTGGTTGCGCTAAAATGGGATACCATCCCCACGCAATTGCTGCGACTAATCCAATTACATTTCCGAGCCACGCATACTCGTATGTAGCTCCTCCCGTATGCCCTGTTAATAAAACGAATGCTGCACCAATAAACGCTACTATTGAACCAATTTGTACTTTCATCGAAAAACGTTCTTGTTTGTGCAATACTGCTAATATCCCTGTAAATATAGGTGACATCGCAATTAATAATGAGGCGTTCGTTGCTGAAGTATATTTTACAGATAGCATAAACATCGTTTGATACATTGTCGTTCCAACGATACCGACTGCTAGTAATCGTAACCAATCTTTTCTTTCAATACGTAATGAGCGTTCCATTAAAAATGTAATAAGTAATAATACCGGTGATGCTACTAAAAATCGTAAACTATTAAATTGAATGGATGACATATATGCCACGCCATACTTTCCAATTGTATAATTTGCTCCCCATACTAATGCTACTGATACTAGGAGCCATTCCATTTGCCATCGTTTCATCCGAATCTCCCCTTCCCTATTTAGCATAGTAAAATTGGCTGGATATAACACCGTCCAATTGGCTGTTTTTTTACCCAGCCAATTTGTTATACTTAATGTATATAAGATTTGCGGAGGCGTTTGTATGGAATGGAAGCTAGATAACGACAGTAAAATCCCAATTTATCAGCAAGTAGTTGACTTTATTGAGAAACGTATTACATACGGAGAACTTCCTCCAGGAAGCTTCCTCCCTTCAGAACGGAAATTAGCTACACAGTTAAATGTAAACCGAAGTACGGTTACGACTGCTTATAATGAACTACGTGCTATGGGAATTGTAGAAAGTACGACTGGTAAAGGTACACGTGTAAGTACACATATGTGGGGCGTTTCTCCAACATTAACGCCGAATTGGAGAAATTTCGTAGAAGGTGGTACTTTCTTACCAAACTTACCGTTACTTCGCCATATTCGGGCAGAAGTACAACAAAATGAGAACATTATAGATTTCGCAAACGGAGAGCTCGGTTGTAATCTCTATCCTCACGATCAACTACAAACGATTTTACGAGAACAACCGTTAACGCAGTCATTAAGTTACGATCATCCCCAGGGGTATCTCCCGCTAAGACAAGCGGTAGTAAAATATATGAAGGAATATTTAAAAGTTGAAGCGACCGAACAATCGATTATGATTACATCCGGCGCCCAACAAGCACTTCACCTTATCGTACAATGTTTATTAAATCCAGGTGACGCAGTCGCTTTCGAAAGCCCTTCACACTGTTATTCATTACCGTTATTCCAATCGGCAGGTATTCGTATTTTTCCATTACCTGTCGATGAACACGGTATTAATCCAGACGATGTGCAAGAGTTATATAGAAAGCATCGTATTAAAATGATCTTTCTAAATCCAAATTTCCAAAACCCTACGGGAACGATGCTGCATCCAAACCGTAGAAAGAAACTGCTATCACTTTGCGCAGACTTACGAATTGCGATCGTTGAAGATGATCCGTCTAGTTTACTTACGCTAGAAAATAAACAACCTTGCCCTACTTTAAAATCGATTGATGAAAACGGAACTGTCATTTATGTTCATTCCTTATCAAAAATGATTGCGCCAGGGTTACGAGTTGGCTGGCTTGTCGCTCCGCAGTCTGTCGTAGAGCGATTATCAGATGCGCGTCACCAAATGGAATTAGGAATGAGTATATTCCCGCAGTGGCTTATACAACAATTTTTCGAAACTGTACCATTTCAGTCGCATATCGTACCGTTACGAAAACAACTTGCAGAAAAAAGAGACATTATCGTTCGTGCCCTAAACGAGCAACTTCACGATAAAATCTCTTTCTCAAGCCCGACCGGTGGTATATACATATGGGGAAAATTAAACGAACCGATAAACGAAAAACAACTCATTATGCAAAGCTTAAAACAAGAAATCGCCTTTATGCCGGGTAGTATTTTCGGTGCTAAAGACGGTTATATTCGTTTATCTTACGGGAAAGTGAATATTGATCAAATTGAAAAAGGTATTTCTCGTTTGCGTGAGGCTATTTTGGTTTGTGGGAAATAACATTATGTAAAGAAGTCTCGTTTGACAAAAGCAAAATCTACCATTATTATCAACACGAACCTATTCATAGGAGTGATAAAATGAAGATCTACGTTGATGCAGATGCTTGTCCTGTAAAAGATGTAATTATTTTAGAGGCTACGAATGCAGAAATTCCCGTTACCCTCGTTACTAGCTTTTCTCATTATTCTAATGCGGAACAACCAAAAGGTGTAGAAACAATTTATGTTGATTCCGGAGCGGATGCTGCGGATTACCGGATTATGCAGTTAGCAAAAAAAGAAGATTTAATCGTAACGCAAGATTACGGTCTTGCTTCGCTTGCTTTAGCAAAAGGCTGTATCGTTCTACACCATAAAGGCTATAAGTATACGAATGAAAACATTGAACAATTGTTACAAACACGGTATTTAAGTGCAATGGTTCGAAAAAGCGGTAAGCGTACAAAGGGACCGAAACCATTTACAGCAGAAGATAAAGAGAAGTTTAGAGTGCTCTTTAAAAGTATAATCGCACTTTAAAAATGAACCGTCTATTTGCAAGGAAAACTTCGCAAAACAAAGAAGAGAATATCCAAATGAACATTCTCTTCTTGAGGTTTACCTGTTTAAAATGAAGGTAAATTATCTAAGTTATTTTCCTTTATTCCATCAGGTTCACTACGTATAATATCTCTACCATACTTATGAAATACGTCCACATGAACTAACTTCCCTGATTTCGCTTCACTAAGAGCAGTAATATAATCTAACTCTCTCCCGCTACTTGTCTTAAAAGCAATTAAATCCCCATCATCATTTTTACGAACGGCAACAATTTGTTCTGCTCCTGAATTGACTTCATTGTCTACTTCAAATTGAGCTTGCTCTTCTCCTTGATGTAAGTAATCATTATAAACTTTTTCAAAGTCTTTTTTGTCCATAAAACTCACCTCCAAAATATTTTATTAGTATGTTTGGAAGGTGTTGGTTTTATGTGCTTCCTCCATCAAGTTCACAAAAACACACTCCCTCAAAAAGATAACCCGGATCATAATTTTTCAATCTATTACAAATTTATTTTAGAACTTTATAGAGTACCTCTCAATATAAGATACTCAAAACTGATAATATTATATCGAAAACATTTAAGAAATAGAGCTGTTCAGATGAATATCAAATGGAATAGTGAAAACATTATATTTGAGACATTGAGAGAAGCTGAAGTATGGACGGACTCAATCGGGAATGAAATATATGGACGTGTTTATGATGGTTATGTAACACCTGATTATAAGATTGCCTATGTTCTATTGGCTGAGGTCCCTCATTTTAAAGTTCATACAGAAATAGACGTAAATAATGAACCTTAGCTATATAAAGTATGGGTTATTTCATCTGCTAAAACACCATAGCAATTAGTCTACAGTGCTGTTTATTTTAACCTGTATTATAAATACCGATTCCTTAACGTACAGGGAATCGGTTAATTTGCGTCCAAATTGTGTCTAAACGTACAATTTCCCCGAAATGGTATGGTGACCCATGCGCATCAACTTAAGAAAAGTAAACACCCCAAAAAAGAAAAAAATGTACTTTTTTGTTACAGACTAACAAAAAATTACGTTCTAAGGGCGCTATGAACCTTTAAGCTGATGGAGATGTGATGCTACCCAGGAAGTTTCTAAAAAAAATTATTACTCTGAGTTCTTGTTACTTGATTGTACCCATTCCACCAATTTTAACATGTACATTAACTTTAACATCAGCCTTCGATAATGCTTTTCCCCATTTCTTTTGGACTCTTTTCCAATCTTTATATGTATAAGCTCGTGCATACAACCCCAATCCTATAGGATCAATTTCTGCTTTTTGTATTTTCTTTATTAAACGTTCTAAATCACTTTTTAACTGTTTTTCAATGCTTCTTTCTAATCTTTCTCCATCATTCCTAACATTAAAAGGAAACAGTCGTTCTGAAATTGAAATTCTCATATGTACATTTATATTAAACATAAAATGATTTTTGTATTGTACGTTTGTTTTTACTTTGGTACTTTGAGTATTAAAGCTTAACCAATGTTTTTCTTTGCTTTCAGATTGTAGCGGTACGGCAATAGTAAATGGAAATTCTCCCTGTATGTGATTCTGTAAGATACTTAATAATAAATTTTCTTTTGGTGTAATAGTTAGCTTATATCTATTCTGTTCATCAAGTAATGCTGAACCTATCAACTTTATATTGTTATTCTTTTTAAGTGCGCTAACACTCGCCGTCATTCCTTTTTCTTTTGTTTGGTTATGAAAATCTTGAAGAGTAGTTTTTACAGTAATATTTCTTCTATGTGCAGTCTCAATTAATTTTGCCAAATATATAGGAAGACGTGGTTTATTTTTGGGAGCATAATAAATTATGTCTGAAACAGGTCCATCCACAGCAACAATTCTTGTAGTAACCGTATTTTTGGGATCTCGATAAAAAGGATCTAAATAATCCGCCCACTTCTTTTGTTTTAAAAGTCGCTTACCAATCAAAATAAGTTGTGTCTTGCTTCCCGATGTCAAAGCCATAGCCATGGTGTCGAATTTTTCACGAGAGTTTCGCACTGTAACAGATTTCACACCATATTGTTCCTCTTTAATCTTGGCTTCTTTATTGAAAACAGGACTGGATAAGTATACTTTCAAATTATCATTTTCGTCCAAATCTAAACCCAGTATAAGCGTGAGTGTAACATCTTCTACATTCATTTGGTCTAAACACCCAGTGAGCAATATTAGCGGAATTAAAACACTGCATAATATTTTCTGCTTCAATGTGCTTCCCTCCGAAAGTATTTTTTGTGGATTAAGTTATATATCCATAAAAATACAGGGAATAAGAAAGCTAATACAAGTCCAGCTTTCGATGTAAGCTTTTGAAATAGTTCAGATTCATTCCATGAGGGATGGATCCAAAACGTTACTATAATTACTGCCAATAATAAAATAGCTACATGAAGAGTATGATCTTGTTTTCCAATTAGTTGACTAGAACAAAATACAGCACCGTATACACAAGGAATCCATGCAGTAGAGACGACAATTAGATAAATAGCCAATAAAATCATATCAAACCGTTCTAAAAAACGAAATTCAATAACTTTAAGCAAGTTTAGTACAGGTTGATTAAACTCTAAAATTGCATCTGGACTGAAGTACGAAAAGCAGATAAGGATAGTAAATAGATAAAATATAAATGTTAAGGTATTTGCTATAATAATTCCTTGCGTTGCATATTGCTTTTTTTGCAAAAAAGGATAAAGAAAAAATGCAATTTCAAATCCTATAAAGGAAAAGATAGTAGACGGAACAGCCGAAAAGACAGGTTTCCAACCCTCCTTTAATACTGGAAGAAAGTGTAACCAATTGCTATCTTTTAATGGTATGAAGAAAAAAAATGGAATCCACATTGTCATATAAAAGCATAATTCGCAGTATCGACCTATTATCCGAACACCATTGCGTGCAACCAAAAAGGTTGGAATAGAGAATAGAAACACAATAATATAGTCGGGTGTTTTTGGAAGAAGCCAGCCCTTAATATAAAGCATGCCATTAATTAGAACTGTCCATGCGTAAAAAGCAAAATATATCATATAAAGAATAATTACCATGGTACCAATGATTTTCCCAAACAATCGAATAAGAATTTCATATAAGGTATCATTTGGATAGTGTTTGGCTGTTTGAATTAGCAAAATACTGGCAGTCATAGCGCAAAACCAACCAATAAATAGTGCTATCCAGCTATCTGTTCCAGCTTTTTCTGCAAGTACCCTTGGAAGGGACAGAATTCCAGTTCCTACTTGTGAGGCATTAATAATAAAGATGTATTGCATGACAGTGATGTCATTATATGCATATTTTTTCATATTTTCACCCTTTATCAGGATTGGTTTCTTTGTGATTCTTCGTAATATTTTTAGATTTTCTCTTCATTGACCACAAAGGAAAGCGAACGAACGTGTCCTTCATACCTGATATTCGAAAAGGTGACAAAGGACTACCATAAGGAGTACCTAAAGACTCTAAACTTATAAGATGTGCAATTATAGTCATCCAGCCGATAATAATTCCTACAATTCCAAATAAAGCAGCTAATAACATCATAGGAAAACGCAGTAATCTTATTGCCAAACCCATTTCAAAATTAGGAACAATAGAAGAAGCTATAGTTGTAATAGCAACAATAATAATCATGATATTACTCACAATCCCTGCTTGAACAGCAGCTTGTCCAATCACAATACCTCCAACAATCCCTACGGTCTGGCTAATGGGAGTGGGTAAACGAAGGGCAGCCTCTCTCATCATTTCTAAGGTAATCTCCATAAGTAAAGCTTCTATCACCGGAAGAAACGGAACGCGTTCTCTCGATTCTGCAATTGATAAATAGAGCTGTACAGGAATAACTTCATAATTAAATGAAATAAACGCTACATATGTTGCAGGTAACAATAAGGCTATAAAAAAACTTATAAAACGTAGTAATCGAACAGAGGAAGATACTAACCAACGTGTGTTGTAGTCATCTACCCATTGAAAGAAGGAAATGAAATTTATGGGGGCAATCAAAACATTGGGACTTCGATCCACAACAATGGCGAATCTCCCCTGAAGGATGTGTGATACAGTTGAATCTGGTCTTTCGGTCAAGATAAACTGCGGAAAGGGTGAATATGGATTATCTTCAATAAATTCAATTATTTCGCCAGTATTAATAATCGAGTCCACCTTAATATTTTGAAATCTAGTTTCCAATTCCTTAAGTACATCTTGAGAAGCTACATCTCTTAAATATAAAATAGATACTTTGGTCTTCCCTCTACTTCCAATTAAAACCTCTTTTAATACTAACTCTCTATTAGGAATATATCTTCGTATTAAAGCTATATTCTGACTAGATGTTTCTACAAACCCTTGATGCGTCCCTTTTAGAGATATTTCATTTCTAGGTTCTGTTATATCTCTTTGTGGCCATCCTTTTGTATTTAGTTGATACCCTGTGTTTTGACCGTGAATTAATAAAATACTATCCCCTTGAAAAATAGCATTTTCGACTTGATTCCAAGTATTGATTGTTTGAATTTCTCCTATTGTGACAGGTAGACCATTACTAACATCAAATGGGTTATGCATCAAAGGGGGCAGTATATTATTATGAATAGATTGTTTATCTGTTAATCCAGATAAGTATATCAAAGCGGCTTCTGATTTATTTACTAGTTGAAATTGACGAATTACCAAATCAGGAGCTTGTTGAAAAAGCTTTTGAAGATCATTTGTGTTTTGGAATAAGTCACAGCTGATATTATGATTTCCCATAGTTTCTTTCTGAACATTTGAATTTCTGTTCTCCGAATCATTTATAGAATAACGTCCTTGTTTTAAAAATTTAAATATAGAAAACACAACATTGACTCCCCTCGAAAAGACTTTTCAGTATTTTTATTGTGTATAGTTTAAAAGGATTTATACCACTATTTACTTCAGCAGCAATTTTGTTCTTCAAGCAAAATTCCAACTTTGTAAACAATCTATTTTCACCATATCTTTACACTGTATTATAAAATATTTTAAGATTTTATGAATTTGCTTCTACATATCAGGATTGGATCGGAGTAGCCAAAATGCTAGTGTAAAATTTCAACTAGAGTATGCTTTACCAAGTGGTCAGTTTCTACATGTTCATGTAGGATCAGGAAAGTAAAATGAGAAAATTTATGGTTCCATTTGTTTAACGAGAATGCTTTGTGAATAGATCAATTGTTTTTTCAGATACATAGTCCTAATCTTTATCAAACGTCTCTTATTATTGTATATTCTTTAATAAGAATTCTGTAATCTCTTCATTTAGTTCATGATGGAAATATTCTCGATTAAAACCAGGTGGATCTTGCGACGGAAGAAAAGACGCATTCGTCATTTCTTTTGGAAACGGGCTAAGAAACGAAAAATGTCCTGCGTTCTCAACTATTTTATGTTGAATTTTAGTACTGTCAGTTATCCCGTTCAATATAATTTCCGCATGAAAATAAGGTGTAAATCGATTTTTCTCCCCAACAAGCATCAAAATAGGGATGTTTATGCCTTCCAAAGCCCCTTTTGTTTTAAACCAAACTGAAGCTGGCGCTAAAAGAACTAAAGATTTTATTCTGTAATCAGGTGTAACATTGATAAGATGAGATTTCTCATCAAAAGACTCATAAGGGAAAGAGGTTGATATTCCTCCTGATGCTGCTAATGCTGTGTATCCTCCCATAGAATGTCCGATGACTGAAACAGAATCAGGTTTTAAAACCTTTGTAAAATCTTCACTATTAAAGAACCAATCAATCGCCATAGAAATATGTTTTGGCCTAATAGTTAGATTATCGACTGTACCTTCTACTGTATTGTCGTTTCGATTATTGAATGGATGCTCAAGCATTTCCACAACAAATCCGTTACGAGCCAAGTGACGAGCAATCGTTCGATAAACTAATGGTGAACCACCAGTGCCATGAGATATTAAGACCAATGATACTTTAAATACATTTTTACTTTATTTGGATATGTACAATTACATAAAATTATGTATAATTTCGTCTAAAAAAGTCTTTCCATGTCGATTTATGTAGATTAAACTTTAAATATAATAGTTTAATGTTTTTGCTTCACCCTCTTCATAGGAGAAATGAAGGGTTGTTGTCATTTTCGTAATAGTAAGCGCTTATAAAATGTCCAATCATTTCGATATGTAATATTTCATAAAACATTGTTGGTTTATTTTTTAAAATATTCAGGGAAAATAGACGGAATTCAACAGAATAATTTATCAGACAGGGAGAAAATGATCGTATGTATCCAAAATTTATTGATAAAATAGCGTTTTCGAAGGCGCATAAAGAGTTATTAATTAAACTATATAATAAAGAAATTTCAAGAAGCGAGTATAATCAATTGGTAGATGCTTTTTATCGTCCACAACAAAAGTAAATATGAAGTACGTGTTTATTGTTTTATGTCTTTTGTAGAAACAAAGTTCGTTTTTATCATTTTTGGGACAAGCTCTTCTGCTAGGTTGATGGGCATGTGGAGGTACCCCTACTTCAAAATGTTATCTCCAACTTTTTGACACATTGTTTTTCATAGAAATCACGCCACTTCAAAAGGTGTACCCTTTGATACGAAAATAATTCACATTAAATTATTGTAATTTTATATAAATTGTTTAAAATATAACATATATATATCAATGTTATTCAATTGACTTTATAGGATCCACAATGGTGATATTCAGTCTTTGTACAATTGGATTATTAAGTAATATAGTGAAAATAATGAATGGCACAGCGAAAATATTTAACTATGTATTATTTGTATTTATCTTATCAGCAATAATTTATTATTTATAAACTTCTTATCAAGATGGAAGTGCTCTTTTCTAGTCTAATAAAAGTAATATATCGTTTTATTGCAACAAAACTTGAAGAAAGAAATCTTCTCGAAAAGACAGAAGTACTGTATAAATTCCAAAGCACTCGGCAGAAATCAACATTCTATTTTAACAGCAATCTTATTTAGTCTGAAATTTCAATTTAACTACAAAAACGATCCTTTTTGTAGGAACCTACAGAAAAGATCGTTTTTTTAATTCTTATTCTTTGCTGAAATGCTCATTTATGATGGGATCGAGTGATGGACCAAATATTCCCCCTTTTTTAAAACCTACGCGATTTCTTCAAAGTTTCCAATATATCATCTGTAAAGGCAGTATCCCCCTCTGCTTCAGTAAAAAGGTTTGGGTTCCGTAACGACATGATAGGCGTTATTAATAAAACTTAAACTAGAAATTCAAAATGAAATTTATATATTTTTTTGAGTGTTCTTAAAAGAAAGCATCGTCCCCTCACTATTTGATTGTAAAGTGTATTTTATATTGAACATCTTTGATATATCTTCAATATTTTTTAATCCTATTCCCGTTCCTTTGACATTTATATCAAAGCCAATTCCATTATCTCTAAAGGAAACAATATCTTCATCTATAATGATTTTGAGTTTTTTAGCTTGTGAATGTTTAAGCACATTTTGAAAAATATTATCGAATAGCCTTTGAATCCATAACTCATTACTATCCCATATCAACTCTTTATCTTGTGGATTATATACTAATTCAATTTTATGAATGCTATACAAATAGCTCCATTTTTTCATCATATTTTCTATTAAATTATGTATATTCACTTCATCGTTCACAATATAAGTATTCTCTAAGGTCTCTGTAGATTGAATATTAAATTCGTTAGTTAAATTACTTATATATTGTATCTGCTCATACAGTGATTCAAGTACTGGTGCTTGTTCCTCGTACTCACCTTCTAAATAATATAATTGTAATCTAACCGCAGTTAAGGGTGTATTAATATCATGCCGTAATTTATTTAATAGTTCTTTTTTTATTTGTTCCTGTTGTTGTAGTTCTAATTCTCGATAAGTCGTTCTTTCTATAAGCAAGTTTACTGATTTAATCAGTTCCCCCATCTCATCATCGATTTTGACATCTATTATATTAGGGATTTTTTTATCACTTGCTAAATCTCGAATCGTTTGATTTAATACATTAATTTTATTTAATAATGAGTTAATCGATTTTGAAAATAAAAAAGCTAATACTAATAGTGATAATAAAAATATGATTAACATAGTAGGATATGCAAAGGATTCGTGAAAAGGAATGTTTTTGTTTTTAGTTTTAAAGACAACATTATAAATAACTGATACAAAGATACTAATCGACAACAATAACAGTGGTACGCTAACAATAGCGGAGAATAGTAGTAACTGATATTTCTTCTTTAATTTCATTTCTTCATAAAGGTATTTAATCTATACCCTTCTCCATATATGTTCTGAATAATGTTACCTGTTTTATCATCGATTTTGGTCCTGATTTTCTTTATATGTACGTTCATGATATTTTGATTTCTATCTTCGAGTTGCCATAAGTAATCAAAGAAGTGTTCTTTTGTTAGAATTCTATCCCTATTTTCATACAAATAGAAAAATATTTTACGCTCAATCGCTGTAAACACAACTTCATCACGCAAACCATTAATGCAAACCCTTTTATATTCTGCATCTATAAATAAATGTTTAATTTGCGTGAAAGTACCATATTGATTATCTAACATTTTCTGAATTCTTAACAATAATTCTCGAGGATCAAAAGGTTTTATCATGTATTCTTCTCCAATGATAAGACCTTTTAGTTTACTATCCATATCATTCCGAGCTGATAGAAATATGATTGGAATATTTAATCCTAGATTTTTTATTTTCTTTGTAATTTGATAACCATCTTCACCTGGTAACATAACATCCATTATGACTAAATCTATTTCATGAATTACATCAAGAACATTCTTTCCTTCTTTCTCCCAATACACTTTATACTTCTCACGCTGCAAAATTTTTTGTAATAAATCTCCTATCATCAAATCATCTTCAACAATTAATATGTTATATTCTTTCATTATGTAGACCTTCCATCACTAAAATAACAATAGCTTAGTTCTTCACTACTTTATTATTAATAAAATCCGTAGCAAGTTTGTATATTTCATCAGGAGCGTGTAAATAAATACTATGTGTACTTTCAATTTTTTTCACATCAGCTATCAATAACTTGCTAGCAAACTCCTCATAATCTCTGTTTTTTTGCTTTGTATATTTCGAGTTTTTATTTTCCCTAGCAATCGCATCTATAAATAAAATTGGTGTTTCTTTTGGGAATGATAAGGAATTAGATTTGTTACTGTTATTGTAACTTTGTAAAAGTTCTTGCTTCATATCATCATTAAAAGCTTGTTTATATGAGAGCGCTTTATAAATATTTTTTTCCTGTTCGGTTAAAAAGGATTGCTGAATTACTTCGGGATTATAAGTAATAGAAGGAACTAATCGCTGAAAACCAATTTTCGTTAAAATATTCATTCCTTTTATTCTTAATGAATCAACCTCGTCTATTTTATGAGTTACGTACTGATTAGGTAAACCAATATCTAACGCAATAATCCCTTTTACTTCACTTGGGTATTTTTGTGCCCAATAAATAGCCTCTATACCCGATAGAGAGTGTGGCACTAAAATATAGGGAGGTTTATTTCCACTTCTAATAAGCGCTTTTCTCGTTTGTTCTAATATCTTATCAATATCTCTATCATCATGAAAAACATCACTGTATCCATAACCAGCTCTCTCAATTACAGAAATCTTGTTTTCTTTCGAAAATTTACTATATAGGCCTTTCAATTCATAAACAGGAGCGGCAATTCCAGATCCGGCCATAAATACAAACGTATCCTTCCCGCTCCCCTCATTATAAACATTCACATTTTTATTATTGAAATTAACAAGTTCACCTTCATTATTAATTAATTTCGATTCCATTCTTAATTGATAGTTATGATATATAAATACAGCGCCTATTCCAAGAAAAATAATGCTAATACACACAAAAAATATAATCTTTCCTATCTTCAATAATTTTTTCATTTGACACCCCTTTCAACTTATACTGAAAGGGTACAATGTAAAAATAAATTTCTAATAAATTTTTGAAAATTATTATTTTCTCTTTGTTTCTAAAGTATTGGTCATTTTTAATACCTACGCAATTTCTCCAAAGTCTCCAATATATCATCTATAAAGGCAGTAGCGCCCTCTTTCTCTAAAGCTCTGAAATATAAACTTCTTAAGAAAGCTCTAATATTTTGTACTAAAATATCATGTTGAGGATGTGGGATATCTTCAACAATTGCTATACTATGTAGCCAATTGCTCCACTCTTCTTCAGTTAAAATATTTTGGTTACGCAACGACATAATTGGCGTTACTAATCTCTCATCCTCAAAGTGTATGTATACGTAGTCATTCAATCGAATCTTCTGACGAACAGCAGCTAGTATTGCATATGAAAACTCACGATTTTGTATTGTACGTGCTAAAGCATCTAGTGCATCTGCCGCATGTGCAGTAGAATGCGCCCAGCCTTTTCCTTCTACGTAACCCCTTACATCTTCTTCTAAATAGACATATTCCAGAACTTGTTCTGCTACACTGTACAGTTGTTCTTCAGATAACAATGGTTCTCTTTCATGAACAGATAAAATAAGTGGTGGAATTAAAACAGAGAACGCACGTTTAAAAACAGAATCTGTGCCCTTTTCACCAATTTTATAAAATAAATAATCAGGACTAATTGCTTGTAACATTAATCCTCGTAATTCTTTTTGTCTAAATACATCATTTGTAATCCATTTGTGAAGCGTACTATAAATCAAATCATCACGTAATTCAGCATCAGGTGATCCGATATAATCTAACATCCACTGTGCATATGGATATGCGTCTACGTCTTCTGGCACAGCATAATTATTATTTTGAATTTGTTGTAATTCTTCTTTTAGTTCTAGCACTTCTGTCATTATATTCCCTGTCCCCTTTTTACGTTTTTTAACTTATTTTCGCCTTATCCCCTGTAATTCCCCTCATAAATTAAGTCGACTTTTAATATAGTTTTAGTCCCTATCTTTCTATGAACTTGATTCAATTATATAAATTTCTCCCGAGAAATAAAAGGAAATACATTGGAACACCAAAGCTTCTCACTTTGTTTACATGCATTTCATGTAAGTTTAGGCTATAAAATAAAGTATTTTTTTCATTTATATTCAAACGCAGTTACAATCAAAAATTAAATCATTTTAGAACTTGTTTAATAAATTCTGTTTTAGCTTTTGTGTATGCTTCTCTATCTTGGTTAAACTTTTTTGCTAACTCTTGCTTTAGATTTGAATAATCATAAACTAATTGTGGATTTTCTCGTAAGCGGTTACGAAATAAAAGTTGTTGCTCCCATCGTTCAGTTCCTTTAACCATCAAATGCAGATGAGCTACACGCCTATTATTCTTCACTTTCACAAAGAACCTTCTCCAAGGTCTTTCATCTAATTCCGGGCCTACATAATGCCAATCATATATAGCCAATTTTGCTGAAATATCGAGCACTCTATCAAATGAGTCTGTTTCAGCCATTAGATCAATGATAGGTTTTGCAGGTAAACCAGGTATGGATGTACTTCCTATATGTATTACTTTGCTAATACCGAGAGGAGTAAGCAGTTCATAAAGTTGCCGTTCTTCATATCGGCCTTTATCTTGCCAATCAGGATTTGCATTAACTATCTCTACTGACTCATTCGCCCATACAGGCCAATCGTTCGGATTATCTTCTTTATCCACCCGACGCATCCCCTTTCACGAACTTTTTGTTATATAAAAGATTTTAAATTCCTTTAAATACAACTACCGGATCATCAAAATTACTATTCTGAAATATAACATTTGCACATTCTTTCGCATTATGCTCATCTATATACATCTTACAAGCCGCATGATATCTGTTTATAAACATTTTCTCTGCTTCTTCATAACTTCCAAAAGCCTCAGTCTCGCGCTCTGCACCACGTTTTCTCGCAATCTCAAAATCTGTATCTATGAAAATTTTATAGTCAAATAGATACTCAATTTCTTTTTTCAATAAAAATGTTCCATCTACTATTAGCACCATATTTGGCGAGGCCACTAGCGGCGTATTATGTACAGGGATGTCCGTTATTAAGTTATGAGAAATCGTTTCATACTGTAAATTCCCGTTAGGTCCTAAAGGTTTTAATAGCCTTTCTTTGAAAGCTGTATAATCGTGTGCATCTTCATAATACCCTCTTGCTGATTCTTTGCCTTGTGTATAGCGAATCACTCTAGGGTTATGAAAATCGTCAATGCTGGCGCGTATTACTTGTACTCCCCGATTTTTCATTTCCTCTGCCAGTTCGTTTGCAAATGTTGTCTTTCCTGAAGCTGTAATACCACTCACTCCAACTCTTGTTGGATGAGTTAAATTTAAATTTAAAATATGATCAGCAATTTCTTTCATGTATTGTTTTCGGAGCATGACATTCCCTCCTGTATATTGTTTACATAATATAATTGCAGTAAATTAAATTCATCGCTATTTGTTGGTAAATCGATATATTTAAAAAAATCGTTGATATATTTTAAGTTATGATAGATATATTTTTATTGATTTATATTTTCCTTATTTCCCCTTAAACCCTCGATATAAAGCCGTCCGTAACTCTTGTTTGTATTCTTCAATTTCTGGCATATCGAGTTCTTCTGCTAGTCTGATGGCTAGTTCAATATCATATGGTACACGTACGAGTTGAATGGAAAAGCTTGCTGCTTCTTTTTCATTGTATGTTCCTTCAAAAATTAAATAGGAAGCTTGTGTAATTTCAAGTGGATTACCTACACTACCAGCATTACATAACGTTTTCCCTCTAAAATTTTGCACATACGCCTGATGAACGTCACCGTAACAAACGACATCTGGTTTTCTTTCCCCTTCTATATTCTCTGTGAGCTCACTATTTTCGAACATACTAATACGCTCTTCTCTTGTTGCATGTGGTTGAATTCTTTCATACAAACTTCTCGGTGAAGCGTGGAACATACGAATCAGTTTCCCACTCATATAAAACTCGATTGAAAATGGTAAGCTTCTTAAATACTCATTTTGTTCTTCTGACAATTGTTTTTGATGCCATTTTAACGCTTCAAATTCAGTCGGTTTTGTAATGAAATCATCCCAGTTTCCCATTACGGTTCCTTCACATTCTTTACGAACGATTTCAATTACTTCGCTAGAATGCGGACCTTTTCCTACTAAATCTCCAAGACAAATAATACGTTCAATTCCTCTTAATTTAATATCTTTCAGTACTGATTCTAATGCCGGAATATTACCATGTATATCTGAAATTACCGCAATTTTATCCAAATGAATCCCTCCGTTATTTATTGTTTATTATATCCTCATGTTGTAATTGATACCATTTTGGAATATAAGATGAAAAATGATTATGATCTTCTATAATTCGGTTCAATCTTTCTTTCATATCCTCTACTAAATGTGGTGTAGTTCGGTTTGTCCATACGATATCCGCTGGGAATGTCATCGCTGCATATAATGAATACAGTTTCCAAAAGTGGATTGACGGATCGCCTCCGCAATAACCGTGAACTTGTCCAACCGCAAATGGTTTGCTTATTCTTGTAGTAAAAATCGCTACGTTATAAAAATCGTGTATTGGATCGCCAAAATCATATCCACTAAAATCGATAACGATAAATTCATTATTATGAATCATACTATTTGCTGGGTGGTAATCATCGTGTAAAAATGTGATAGGCCGATTTTTCAATAAGTCTTTATGATTTTCTACAAAGGTTAATACTGGCTTCAAATCCAGAAAATTCACCTCATAATCTGCTAATGCCTCTATGTACCTTTCATACTTATTCCACCTAAATATTTCCCATTTATTACTTGCACTTTCTCTTTCTATCGAGTGAATTCTCTTTAATATTTCCCCTGCTTTTCTTCCTGCATTATACTGTTCTTCCACCGATAGCTTGCTTAAGCTCTCTTGACCATTTACACCTTGGGTCCATTCAAATACTTGAACACATTTATTTAATCCCTCAAGTTTTATGAAATGAATTAACTTCGGCGTTGGAATATGTAATAACTCCAATTGTTTCATATACATATATTCTTCTTGTTTTCGTTCATAATTAGAAGAATCACACACTTTTACAAAATAAGTTTCTCGATTCTCTAGGTCAATTTTATACTTCTCTTCATGTGAAAAACCTTTTGTAATAGCTGTACATTTTACAATACGTGACCACTCTAGTTTTCTTTCTATCTCTCTTAACATTTCTTCCACAAAACTCACCTCTATTAATATACGAACAAACTACCTAACACTTCATACTCTCGTTTATTTTCCCCTTTAAACTCCACTGCAAATGGATATTCGCCATGATGCTTCAAACGTTCTAGTACTAGCCCTTCTCCAACTGGTTCACAAAACTGCACATGAACATCACCAAACGATACACTTTGACACTCAGCATTCCATTCTTCATTTTGTATGATTGAATTTGCAGTTAGCTCCATTACTTCTTTCCATTTCCGCACTGTTTCTCGAACATTTTTCACCGTATAATGAATCGTTTCAATTTCTTGTACTTTATTTTTATGTTCAGTGATCGTCCCTATTTTACGTAAATCGTTTCTTCTTTCTTCATCCGTTTCATTCCACTGTATAAAGAATGGTAATTTCGGTCCATTCTCTTCTTGCTTTACAAATAACATTTTCCATTCTAAAAGCCGGCCATCTTTTCTCATCCGTTTCCCTTCAAATGGTCCTATCATATGTAAGCCGTGCTTACTAAATTTAACTGCTAGTTCTTCAATTGCATCTGTTCGAATTGCGATTTGTAGCATCCCTTCTCCATTTTTTAATTTCACCACTGTTTCTTGTACTAATGGATTTTCTGCTTCTTTCGCTTTTTCTTCATGCTGAACTGCTAAAAATTCTATATATGATAAATCAAAATAACATAAACTATTCCAAGTACCCCAAGTCGTATGCTCACCGCCTAATGCAGTATGAAATCCATGCTCCTGCATTTGTTTTGTTGCTTCCTCCGGTGTACAATGCACTGCGTGAACGAGATGATCAAATGCTAACATAGTCTTTCTCCCCTTTCTCTCCATCCTTTTATTGTATATTTTATTTTTCTTTCGTTCAATTCAAAAAACTTTAAAACCCAGTTGATTTATACGATTAATGTGTATTATAATAAAACAAATTTAATTATTGCTGATTGGAAAAACCAAAGGCACTTTTCTCATACGGGAAAAGTGTCTTTTTCATTTATTATTACAGGGGGATTATTTATGCAGAAATTAATTGTCTTTGCTATTATTGGATTTTTCGCTCAATTGATTGATGGCGCACTTGGTATGGCGTACGGGGTAACGTCTACCTCACTATTATTAATGTTTGGTATCGCACCAGCTGTAGCTTCCGCATCAGTTCATTTAGCTGAAGTCGTTACAACCGCCGCTTCTGGTGCATCTCATATCAAATTTGGAAACGTTGATAAATATACAGTTTCCAGACTTACATTACCAGGAGCAATTGGCGCATTTATTGGGGCATGTTTTTTAAGCAATTTACCTGGTGATGTAATTAAACCGTACATTTCCATATTTTTATTTACTTTAGGGGTTTATATTTTATTACGATTCATCATTCAAAAACAAATTGTTTCTTCAAATAAGCGTATGTCTGCTAAACAACTTGTACCACTTGGCTTATTCGCTGGATTCGTCGATTCAACTGGCGGCGGTGGTTGGGGGCCGATTACGACACCTGTTCTTCTTGCAAGAGGAAATGAAGCTAGAAAAGTTATTGGATCTGTAGATACGAGTGAATTTCCTGTTTCACTCGCTGCAACGATTGGCTTTTTCATTTCACTTGGCTGGGAACAAGTAAGCTGGGTTTGGGTATTTGCCCTCATGCTTGGTGGTATTGTTGCCGCACCAATCGCCGCATGGTTAGTACGCATCGTTCCTTCTCATTTACTTGGCGTACTCGTTGGCGGACTTATTATCTTTACGAATATACGTACACTGCTTACTACATTTAAAGTAGATCCAACTATTATTTCACTTTCTTACGTTGCAGTTGGTCTTGTCGTTATTATATCTATTTTTATTGCTGTTCGTAATCATTCCAATCGTTCTAACGTATCGACAGCCGGCTATCCGAAAGATCAAAAACAAATGCTACCATAATTAATAATAATACCGCCCGATTTACTTCGAGCGGTATTTTTTATTTTTCTATTTTCCAATTGACCATCGTTTCAGTACTATTTACTCTTTTCATATGTAATTTCTCTAAGACACGAATAGAGCTATAATTATCAAGGAGTGTCTCCGCTATAATCGTTTCCACTTCCCCTGTTTGAAAAGCCCATTTCATTAATTCACTAACTGCTTCTGTTGCATACCCTTTATTCCAATATTTCTCAATAAATCCGTAACCAATTTCTACCGTATGTTGCTCATTCGGTTTCCCTTTAAATCCTATATCACCTAGAACAACATCATCCTCTTTCCGAATAACATACCACGGTCCCCACGGTAATGAAGCCGCATCTCGTTTCATATTTTCTATATGTCCTACAATATGCGGACCACTATTGTATCCTTGATTATCCGCAATTTGAATCCATTCTTCTGTACACGGTACTATATATAATCTTTCCGTTTCTAATTTCATAATGATATCCCCTTTTCAATTAAACAATACCTCAATTTTATCAGAAATAAAAAGAATATTCATTCTATTTATCGAATTTATACTTATTCTTTGAAACGAATTTAAGGAATAATCCTCTTCTGATAGTTATGTCGAATTATATTTTCTGAATTTTCTTTTAATTTTAAAGGGTTTTCAATATTTTTTGCGAAACATTTGTATAACAATTTTTTCTTTGCTTATTGCTACATAATAGTAGGTTCGGGTGGAGTTTTGCAAGCGTTTCCTATACAATAACCGATATTTTTTGACTTTTCCTAACAAAATTCCTTGCAATATATTCAGAAAGTCATTACAATTGCCATATATTAAATATCTTAGCAATATATAAATCCTCATCAATCCGATGAGGTAGAGGTTGCGACTTTTAAAAGTAAAATGGACGAGACACAGCGAATGTCACTGACTCCGTTTGAAAGGAAAAGTTGCCGAAGTTTATATTTCTTCTCTGGAAATATGAGCTGGGGCTGTCTCCGAAAGGAACAGAACTGTCACGTTTACAAAATTACCGTGTAAACGTGGTGTGCTATCTTAACGGAAGGGTATGATGGGGTGGTTATTTGTGAAACGTTCCGCCTAATTCCTTTGGCGGTTTTTTGTATTTTTCTCCCCCGCTCCTTCCTAACCTACAAGAAAAGGAGTGTTGAACATGAATAGCGCAACAAATCAATCTACCTCTAAAACGCAAACTACACAAGGACAAGGTGAATTAAAACGCGGATTAAAATCTCGTCACCTTACGATGATTTCTCTCGGTGGTACAATCGGTACCGGATTATTTCTTGCCAGTGGTGGTGTTATCCATTCAGCTGGTCCTGGCGGTGCATTAGTCGCATATGCCGCAATTGGAATTATGGTTTATTTTTTAATGACAAGCTTAGCAGAACTCGCGGCTTACATGCCTGTTACTGGATCTTTTAGTACTTATGCAACAAAATTTGTTGATCCATCACTTGGTTTTGCACTTGGATGGAACTATTGGTATAACTGGGCGATTACGATTGCAGCTGAACTAGCGGCCGTAACATTAATTATGAAATTTTGGTTCCCAGATACCCCTTCTCTTATTTGGAGTGGACTTTGTTTAGCTATTATTTTTCTCTTAAACTATTTATCTGTTAAAGGTTTTGGTGAATCTGAATATTGGTTCGCACTTATTAAAGTAGTTACTATTATTATCTTTTTAATTGTCGGTTTTATGATGATTTTTGGAATTATGGGCAGCGAATCTGTTGGCTTTAAAAACTTCACTGTTGCAGATGCACCATTTAATGGCGGCATCATGGCAATTATCGGTGTATTTATGGCTGCTGGTTTCTCATTCCAAGGAACTGAATTATTAGGAGTAGCTGCTGGTGAAACTGCTGATCCAGAACGCAATATTCCGAAAGCAATTCGTTCTATCTTTTGGCGCATTTTATTATTCTATATTTTAGCAATTCTCGTTATCGGTTTATTAATTCCTTATACGACTGAAAGCCTTGCAGCAAGTGATGTTACAGTAAGTCCATTTACACTTGTATTTGAAAAAGCGGGCGTTGCCTTCGCTGCTTCTGTTATGAACGCTGTTATTTTAACTGCAGTACTTTCTGCTGGTAACTCTGGAATGTATGCATCAACTCGTATGCTTTGGGATTTAGCTCGCCAAGGAAAAGCACCAAAGTTCTTAGGGAAATTAGATAGCCGCGGTGTACCTGTTAACGCATTAATCGCAACATCAGTAGTTGGTAGCGTCGCTTTCATCGCTTCTTTATTCGGTGACGGTGTTGTATACATTTGGTTATTAAATGCTTCAGGGATGTCAGGATTTATTGCTTGGGTAGGGATTGCTATTAGTCATTACCGTTTCCGTAAAGCCTATATTGCACAAGGGAAAGATTTGAAAGATTTACCATATCAAGCGAAATGGTTCCCGTTCGGTCCAATCTTTGCATTTACACTTTGTGTTATTGTTATTTTAGGTCAAAACTACGGAGCATTTACAGGAGCATCTATCGACTGGAACGGTGTACTCGTTTCTTACATCGGTTTACCACTCTTCTTAGTACTATGGTTAGGTTATAAATTTACTAAGAAAACGAAAGTCATTCCACTTGATAAATGTGAACTGAAATAAAGTAAAACGAGCAAACAAAATTGTTTGCTCGTTTTTTTAATGCAATGCTTCTCCCTTCCCTATTTCTCCTGTTTTTGCAATAATAGAGGAAATATAAATAAAGGTTGGGATTACATGAACATTCGTATTACTGATGAAGCAAAAGCAGCTATACATAGACTAGTACGTGAAGACAAAAAGATCATTCGCATTAGAGGAACTATGACAAACTCTTGCAGTATTTTCGTTGATGTCGATTTAATTTGGGATACATATAATGCGGATGATGTTGTATATGAAGATGCGGAGCTTATCGTACAAATGGATTCATTCACGACAGATTACACTGGTGATACGGTGAAACTTGATTATAAGACGACAGGTTTTAGTATTACGACTCCTAGTGAGACTTTGGTGTATGGATTGTCGATTAAAAAATAAACATTGTTTTTATCCGACCAATGGGGTGAAAAAATGGGCAAATATGTTCCGTTAAAATTTTTATTTAACAAAGAATTAGCAGAAAAAATGGCTGATTCTATTTGTAAACACGATCCTAATTTCTCTAAAAGAAACTTTGTATCTACCGTAACATATAAAGTTGAAAATTTAGAGTTAAAGCAACGTATAGAAGTAATAGCAGATGAATTACACAATGCATTACAAAAAGATTTTAATGAAGCAATACATATATTACTGAAAACATTAGGACCAGAAAATACAACAGAAGTCGGCACATTTACAAAGGGTTATATGTATATGCCTATCGCAAAATACGTTGAAAAATATGGGCTTAACGATTTTGACTCCTCATTCAACGCAATGTATGAAATAACAAAAAGAAATACTGCTGAATATGCCATTCGTCCTTATCTTGAAAAATACCATGAAGAAACCTTGGACATATTGCAGCAATGGTTACGTGATGAAAACAGCCACATTAGAAGATTAGCTTCAGAAGGTACTAGGCCAAGACTTCCTTGGGCAAAAAAAATAGGAGCTTTGAAAGGTGACTTCAGAAATAATTTAAAGCTTCTTGAGCCATTAATGAATGACCCTTCTAATTATGTTCAAAAATCTGTAGCCAATCACATTAATGATATTACGAAAGAAGATAAAGAACTCGTTTTTCGATGGTTGCGAGAATTACTCGATAAAAACCATCCTGTTAATCCTTGGATTATGAAACATGGATTAAGAACGGTGATAAAAAATGGCACTTTACCAAAAGATTTTTATTTTTAAGTATTTGTAAAGAAAGCAACAATCTATATGAAAACAGCTAATAATAAAAACGTTTATACTTCATTTGGAAGTATAAACGTTTTTTCTCTTTTAAACATTAACCCTGCCTTAAAATCTTATGAAACATTTCCGGTTTATGTTGATCAAAAGCATCTATTAATTCTTTTCCAAATATCGTTATACTCTCCTCCCACGGATGCCCTAAATACCCCCACTTAAAGTCCTTCTGAATAAAGAAATAGTAATCTCCAGTTGGAAAAATCGGGATTGTCCACTCATCAAATTCATTTCTATCGAACTTTAAATGTGAATTTACCCAGTAACATTCATGTTGCCAATCAAGTGCCATTATATATTCATTCGATACTGTATTCTCTTTAAAAACTAGTAATGCTTTTTCTTCCAGATCGTCATATACATTTAAATCTACCGATTCTCCAAAGTAATGAGAAATATCATATGTTATAAAAGGACTTGGCACCTTAAATGATGGGAATATAGACATACTTGGTGAAAACTCAAAATCACTATATACCCTATCCCATATTCGGTCGTACTCTTTGTCTGTAAACTCAATCCAATTCTTCATTAAATATCTACCTTCCCTTTATAGTTCAAAGGATTTTCACTCGATTATCCCGAATATATAAATAATTATTCTCGCAAGGAGCGAATTTGTATGAATCTATTCGAACACGAAACGTAAAACCTCTTCATCTTTACAAGAGGTCCTCCATTTCTCTGTTCTTACTATATCATTCATTAACGAAATAGGAGGACATATTATGAAACGTGATCCATTATTTTCAGCACTATTAGAAAGTGCAAAGACTAACTTTAGCGGCTGGGATTTTTCTTTCATTTCAGAAACTGGCCGTATGAATAGCGAGCCCCTATCATGGTCATACGGTAGCACTGCTTTCCAGCTTATGCAACGTGCAAAATCAATGCTAGATATGGGGACTGGTGGCGGAGAGTTTTTATCTATGTTACAACCGTTCCCGTCAACTATTTATGCGACTGAGGGCTATGCTCCGAATGTCCCAATTGCACGAAAGAAATTAGAACCTTTAGGAGTTATAGTCGTAGAAGTGACTGATGATACTGCTTTACCATTTCAAGATGGTCAGTTTGATTTAATTGTGAATCAACATGAATCCTATTCTGCTTCTGAAGTGAAAAGAAGTCTTTCCACCAATGGAACATTTCTTACACAACAAGTCGGTGGTCTTGATTGTGCGGAACTGAATGAGCAGTTTGGCACACCGCTGAATAGCGAATTTTCAAGTTGGTCACTCGAAACGGCATGTAGTGAATTGAGAAAAAGCGGATTTACAATTTTAGAAGCGAAGGAAGAGTTCCCTCTTCAGCGTTTTTATGATGTCGGTTCTGTTGTCTATTACTTGCAAGCAATTCCGTGG
The DNA here is from genome assembly GCF_008042285.1 of Bacillus sp. AR13-1. NCBI lineage: Bacteria > Bacillati > Bacillota > Bacilli > Caryophanales > Bacillaceae > Bacillus > Bacillus sp. AR13-1. Next base: position 76,959 of record NZ_QNUA01000050.1, on the reverse strand, counting down.
CAAATTCCTGAATTTACAGTAGACAGCTATACCGAGGAATTGTATCGTATACATGAAATCATCTTGCAAAAAGGATATTTCGATGTGAAGCAACACCGCTTTATTATTAAAGCAAATTATGAAGAGTAAAATTTGAATTAGCATTCCCTACAAAAAAGCCAAGTCCCAATAAAGGACTTGGCTTTTTCTTATTATTTTAACGCATCTTATCCTATTGAGAAATGAGATGTTTTTCATATCGTTTTTTCGTATCATCTTCTGTCAAAAGTGTAGTTGTGTAATCAATAATATTCCGGTTATCATATGTGAATGTATGCTCTAAATTGTTTTCTTCTTTTAATACTCTTGGTAAATATCTTTGCAAATTGCTAACTACACCTCTATTATCACCATCTAATATCCAATCAATTGACTTCCATTCTAATATACCTTCATCTGTGCTTACTGGCGTATCAATATGTACTCCATCTGGTAAATCAGTAAGGAATACATACATTCCCTCACTACCCAAAGGTTCGTCTTTAACTTGAAACATAACATTCCCTTTATACGTTACACTTGGAAGCTCTATTCCCGTTTCCTCAAACGTTTCTCTAATAACTCCTTCGTATGGCGTTTCATACTCTTCTATTTTCCCTCCGACACCATTCCACATTCCCATTGTCGGCTTTTTGTTTCTATTTAATAGCAGTATATTATCTCCTTTTCTAATGAAGCAAATTGTGTACTTATACATACGATCATTTCCTTTCATTTACATCTTCTTTTATAAGCAATTCATTTTCCACATGTGTTATTTGACTTATTTTCACGTGAAAACACTCGCCTTATAATCCCTTACCACATAATATATAGTACAACTTTCATACGTAAACTCTTTACGTATGAAAGAATCCTTTTTAGAAAGGAGAATTCAAAATCGATAACATTAGTAGCGAATTTCTAAAACAATATTACGACAGCAACGTTTGGTTACATGGTACACACTGGTTCGGGGTTCCAATCTGCAAACTTCCTTCTGATCTCTTTTTGTATCAAGAAATATTATACGAATTAAAGCCTGATTTAATTATTGAATGCGGAACTTTTTACGGTGGTAGTGCACTGTTTTTAGCTTCTATGTTAGATTTAATTGGAAAAGGTCACGTACTTACTATCGATATAACTCCGCAACCAAATCGGCCATCCCATAATCGAATTACGTATTTAACAGCTTCATCTGTTTCTGTACAGGCCGTCCAATCAATATTAAGTATGCGCAAACCTGATGATGTGATTTTAGTTATTTTAGATTCTGATCATAGTAAAGAACATGTATCGAAAGAACTCTTACTTTATAAATCTATTGTAACCACTGGCAGTTACATTATTGTAGAAGATACAAGTATTAACGGAAATCCTCTCCTTCCTGATTGGGGCCCTGGCCCAATGGAAGCTGTGGAAGAGTTTTTAACTAAAAATAGCAATTTCATAATCGATGAATCTAAACATAAGTTTTTCATATCATTTAATCCAAAAGGTTTTTTAAAGAAGATAAAGTGAAACTTTAATAAGTGGGTTTTTGTGAATCCCCACTTATTTTATGATTTTCATTTTCGAAAAAGGATAGTACACAAATTTCACTTTTCCTATTATATTATCTTCTTCAATATATCCTAAACCATTTCGACTATCCTTACTTTGTTCACGATTGTCTCCCATTACAAATAACTTATTTGGCGGAATCTTTGTCTTTTGAAAATTATAAAACACTTGTGTATTGTTATATAAATCTTTATTTATATAAGGTTCATCTTGCTTTTTGTCATTTACGTATACAGTTCCATTCGTTATGTTAATTATGTCACCAGGAAGCCCTATTACACGTTTCACATAATATTTCGACTCATCCTCTTCCTTAATAATGACGATTTCTCCATGCTGTAAGCTAGAAAAGTGTACAGCGGCTTTATTTACAAATACGTAGTCTTCTTCATGTAAAGTTGGCTACATTGATTTTCCTTCCACCTTACATAAAGTAAAAGACTGGTACGCTCCTACTAGGACAAATATAAATAGTATGTACTTTCCCCAACCTCTCTTAATCTCCTCTTTCATATCCATTCCCACCTTATCAAAACACTTTTCAACTCAAAAATATATCACTGCACCTGTTCATTTGCGCAGTGATATGCTACAATTTGAAGTTTTTATTGTGCCTTACTCGGCTATTGTGCTACTGGGACTGGACTTGCACCCGATCTCTGCGTTTTTAAGTCAAAATATGCATCCAAAACCTCTTTACCAATTGCAGAATTAATACCTGATTTATCATTATTTACCCATGGCACAACAACAGAAAAAGCAACTTCCGGATCAGCATCATATGGCGCATACCCGGCGAGAGTTAAATTATAACATTTTTTTCGATAGTTGTTTTCATCTCTTCCAATATCACTTTCTCCACCGTACACTGTTTCTGCTGTTCCTGTTTTCCCAGCCGGTTTATACGGTAAACCTTTAAAAGTTCCAGCACCGGTCCCATCTACCTCTTGGAAAACTCTTCTAAACCCTTCTTTCACATGATTTATATATGAAAGATCCATATCCACTCGATTTAACACGACTGGTTCCATCGATTGCATAACTTTCCCGACTTCCTCTGGTCTATTCGGTTGCTCTCTAATTTCTTGTACAATTTGTGGTTTCATTCGGTAACCACCATTTGCAATCGTTGACATATATTGCGCAAGCTGAAGCGGCGTATATGTATCATATTGTCCAATGGCATAGTCAAGTAAAAAACCAGGTATATTATCTGTTCTACCCATTTGACCAATCGATTCATTTGGAAGGTCAATACCGGTTGGTACACCTAAACCAAATTGTCTAAAGTAATAGCGCATTTTATTGAATGTTTCTTGCCTAATATCTAACGGATTGTTTGGTACATAATCAATCCCCGCAATCTTTAACGCCGTATTAAACATGTAGACATTGGATGAAACTTGCAATGCTCTTAAATCATCAATATCTCCAAAGTCTTTCCACGATTTCTTCGGCTTCGAACTTCCTTTAAAGTACATTGGTGCATCCAAGAAATGCGTATATGGCTTAATCGCTTCTGTTTGATATCCCGCTAATACCGTAGCTCCTTTCACCGTTGATCCTAACTCGTAAGAACTTATCATCGTTCCTAAAGCGTAGTCTTCTATTTGCATCCCGCCATCTTTATTTACAATTTTCTTTCCTGCTAATGATAGAATTTGACCATTTTTCGGATTCATCATAACGACGAATGCACGATCCATCATCGGTTCAGAAGAATGAAATGCCCTTAAATTCCTTTCAAGACTTTCCTCCACCTTTTTCTGTAAATCCATATCAACTGTTAACATTAAATTATTTCCACTTTTTCCTTTTGTCACTTTTTCAGTCCGAATAATATTTCCAGCTTTATCCGTAATATTTTTAGACTGTTCTTTCGTTCCATGTAACACATCTTCGTATTGTTTTTCGATGTAACTCTTACCAATACGATCATTTCGGTTATAATCTCGCACTAAATAATAGTCTAATTGCTCCCTTGGTAATCCCTCATTCTCAGTAGAAACACTACCAAGTACAGAACGTAGTATTTTGTCATTTGGATATTCGCGCTCCCAATCCACAGTCGTATCTACGCCTGGCAAGCTCGATAATCCTTCACTCACTACTGCATATTCATTTTGACTTACATCTTTTTTGACGATTTGTGGCGTCATTTTATATCCCGCATTCATTTTGCTTTTAATTGCTAGTACTTCTATATCCTCTTTCGAAAGCTCGTTTAATTCTTCTTGTGTAATTCTTTCTCGTCTCAACTCTTCTACTTTCTTATCTAAGTCTTTCTCTTCTATTTCCTGTTTCCTAAATTTACTCTCATCTTCTTTCGTTACTTTTGTTGCTGCACGTTTTTCATTTAACTGCATCCAAAAGTCTTTTTTATCTGTCTCTGTTAACTTGTCCATATCTTCTTGCGGCATTTCAATTAGCTTTGCTAAATTTCTTGCCACTATTAAAACCTCTTTTGAGTCCACTCCTTTCATCTTCGTATATGTAACAGTTCGTAACGGTTTATTATTTACAATAACTTTCCCTTCCCGGTCAAACATCTTCCCTCTCGGAACTGGAGTACTCACCGTTACATCTTCCTTTTTATTCACTTCATTTCGATACGTTTCTCCGTCGATGATTTGTACTTTACCTAATTGAATAATAATAGCTGAAAATAAAAGAAAAACGATAAAAAATAGTACATTTAACCGAAATGGAATATGAGTCTTTTTCTTTTTCGACTGTTTCTGTTTCTCCTTTTTCTGTCTCATTTTGCTCCCTCGCTTCATTCTATTAACATTTCTCTACATAGAACATACGTTCACTACAGTGCAATCAAATACATCATTATGTATCAAATTTAATTTTATGATATATATAGAATTTTATATTAATTACAAAAGAAATAAAAGATTTAATTTTCAGTTTTTGTATTTCATATCCTATTTATTACCATTCCCCTTAATACGCAATAACATGAATATAATTCATACAAAAAAACTGAGGTGGACATCATCCACCTCAGTTTCTTTACGAAAACAAAAACTTATTTAATCGAAGATAACCCTTTGGCAAATTCACCAATCTTATTTTGAAAAATAAAATCAAAATTGTATTCTTGTCCCGTTAATTCTTCATTTACTAAAATTGTTGTTGCGCCTACTTCCCTCTTTGCGATTTCTGGGAATGACGCGACAGGCTGTACTTTGAGTGACGTCCCCATTACAAGAAGTACATCTGTTTCATATAAACGTTTGATCGCATTTTGATACTGAGGTAACGTATCTCCGTATAAAACAACATCTGGATTTAGTATGAAATTACACTTCTCACAACGCGGCACTTCATGATCAATCATATATTGTAAATCATACCCCGTTTTACACTTTGGACAATGCGCTGTTTGCAGTGTTCCATGTAAATCAATTACATGTTTACTACCACCTACTTGATGTAAACCATCAATATTTTGCGTTAAAATCGTTATGTCTTTTCCTTGTTCTTCTATCTCTGCTAAAAAGCGATGCCCAAGATTTGGTTTATATTGATGAAACGTATTAATTTGAAAGATTTCTTTATAATGCTTCCAAAACTCTTTCGGATTTCTATTATAATAGCCTCTCGACAAATACATCTCTATATTCGCATCAGCATATAATCCATTTGCTGAACGAAAATCAGGGATTCCACTTTCCGTACTTGCACCAGCCCCTGTTAACACTGTAATTTTCTTTGCTTTTTCTAATATCGAACGTACTTCCTCATATTGCTGCACAAAAATCACCTCTATGTATTTTCCTATACTTATTATACCAGTTGTTTACAGTAGGTGTTGTACAATTCGGTTTACTTACTACGTTGCATTATCTAAACCCAAACCAATTTAATGGTGTAAGAAAGTTATATTGGGATCAACCATCCTACACTATCACTTCTCATATTGCAAAGGATGGTAGAGAGTTTATTCATCCACAAGAAAATAGAAGGTTAACCGTTCGAGAATGCTTAAGATTAATGAGTGTTCCAGATACATACGTTATTCCGCCTCATATACCATTAAATCAACAATATACACTTATTTTAGTAATGGCGTAGCATTCTTAATAGCTAAAGCACTCTCACAATCAATTCTGGATTGTTTAGAGGTAGATTCAGTGAAAGGTGTGTCTAATGAGTAAATGACGATTTTTCAATTCATTTAGAAAGCAGCCAGAAGGCTGCTTTTCTTCATCGACGGGCTTAGATAGTTATGGACTACTGGGAACCTCTTAAGTTATACTTGTATAATATAAAAATTAATAAGGGGTAATATTAACATTATGAAAGAAAAAAACGAACTTGTTCAAAGTATTCCTCAAACAGGATTTTTTGGGCATCCAAAAGGATTATTCTCTTTATTCTTTACTGAGTTTTGGGAAAGGTTTTCTCATTACGGGATGAGAGCTATTTTACTGTATTATATGTACTATTCGGTCTCAAAAGGTGGATTAGGAATTGATCAATCTACCGCAACCTCGATAATGGCAATTTACGGTTCCTTACTGTTCATGTCTAGTATTATCGGTGGATGGATATCCGATCGTTTATTTGGTCCAAGTAAAACCGTATTCTTTGGTGGCGTTTTAATTATGATTGGCCATCTTATTTTAGCTTTACCGGGTAGTAAAAGTGCGTTATTTATCTCTATGGTCTTCTTAGTTCTAGGAACAGGGTTGTTAAAGCCTAACATATCGAACATCGTAGGAAGTTTATACAGTGAAACAGATGCGCGTCGTGACTCAGGGTTCAGTATATTCTACATGGGTATTAACTTAGGTGCCTTACTTGCACCTTTAGTTGTCGGAACATTAGGTCAGCAATATAATTTCCACCTTGGTTTTGGAGTTGCGGCAATTGGTATGGCAATTGGGTTAGGGGTATTTGTTGGAACAAAAAAGAAAAACCTTGGTCTAATCGGTACACAAGTACCTAATCCATTATCAGATTCGGAAAGAAAAAAGACTATTAAGTATTTCAGTGTTGGTCTGGTTGTATTAATATTGCTAGGTGTGGTTACAATTCCAACTGGGTTGTTAACTATAAATCGTTTTACATTCCTGATTAGTATCTTAGGGATTGTTATTCCAGCCTATTATTTCATTTATATGTATCGTAGTCCTAAAACAACAAAAATAGAGCAATCTCGTCTTCTTGCGTATATACCACTCTTTATTGCAGCTACAATATTTTGGTCTATACAAGAACAAGGTGCTATTATCTTAGCGACATACGCGGATCAACGAACTCAATTACAGTTCAATGGAATTACATTGCATTCCGCTTGGTTCCAATCATTAAGTCCAATCTTTATCGTAACGCTTGCACCGATTTTTGCATGGATTTGGATAAAGTTAGGCAAGAAGCAGCCTTCAACGGCAAAAAAATTCGCTATTGGATTGCTATTTGCAGGTTTATCATTCTTAGTTATGATTATTCCGGCTTTAATCAACGGTACTCACTCTTTAGTGAACCCTATGTGGTTAGTCCTTAGCTTCTTTTTAATTGTAATTGGAGAAGTTTGTTTATCTCCTTCAGGGTTATCAATAACGACGAAGCTGGCTCCAGCTGCTTTCTCTTCGCAAACCATGAGCTTATGGTTCTTATCAACTGCGTCTGCGCAAGCAATAAATGCCCAAGTTGTTAAACTGTATAATCCTGCAACAGAATCAATTTACTTTGGTGTTATTGGTGCTATCTCCATTTTAGTTAGCATCCTGCTGTTTGCATTATCATCAAAAATCCAAAGTTTCATGAAGGGACTTCAATAACGGTCTCTTATTGAAATAAACAAATACAAGTTTCTATGTGAAGAGTAGCCAAACGGGTTACTCTTTTTTGTAAAGGTTAGATAAATATTGCATTCTTACCGTACTTATATTTAAATTTATCAGTTTTGAAAAATCATAGTACAATTAACAATTCTGATGATTATCTCTTACCCAGTTATACTTTACTAATGGAAAAAATTCACTCTGTTTGTTTTACATAAAAATGGTGTGATATTTTTATCACACCATTTTAAAATCATTACTTTGTATATCTTTGAGTTTATCAGAACTTAACTTTTTATCCATTCATATAGACGAAAATTCTACATCATTAAGAAACTATTTAAAAAGTTGCCTTTTATTTGGAACAATTCCATATTTGTTAGAATACTCCCATTGCAACCTTTCCCTTTATATTCTATACTGCATCTTCAATTACAAAATACAAACACACAAAGAGGGCTGCATCAGCCCTCTTTAATTAACATGCTTTTTACTTAATGCGTCGCACCGCCGCACGCTACAATATCTACTTCCACTTCCGTCGCTACCTCAATTGCCAACTCTATCCCTTTACGAATCGTAGAAAGTGACATACTCGGTTGCCCTGGATAATTGCTCGCTTGCTCTGGCAAGAACGGAATATGAACAAATCCGCCTTTTATTTTCTTATCATGTTTCTCTAGTTCGTGCATGAGACCATAGAATAAATGATTACAAACGAATGTACCTGCGGTTTGTGAAACAGATGACGGTATACCTTCTTCGCGAAGTTTTTTCACGATTGCTTTCATCGGAAGTGTAGACCAATACGCAATAGGTCCTTCTTCTACAACCGGCATATCCACCGGCTTGTTCCCTTCATTATCAGCAATTCTTGCATCATCAACATTAATTGCTATTCGCTCTATCGTAACATCTGGTCTGCCCCCAGCTTGTCCAATACATATAATAATGTCAGGCGACAACTCTTCTATATACGCTTTTAATACTTGTATCGATTTATGAAATACCGTTGGAACTTGTTTACTTATAATCTTGTATTCTCCAATTGTTTTTTCATGTAAACTTTTTGCGACTTCCCAAGCTGGGTTGATGCTTTCTCCGCCAAACGGATCAAATCCTGTTACTAATACTGTTTTCATAGTTTCACTCTCCTAATTAGAAACGATATACAAGGCCGTACATTATAAACATATTTATAATGAAAATGGACAGAGCAATTGGTACTTGCGCCTTAATGACAGCATTCTTATCTTTCAATTCTAAGAGCATTGCCGGAACGATGTTAAAGTTTGCCGCCATTGGAGTAATCAGTGTTCCGCAATATCCAGCAAACATACCGAGTGCTGCCATAATTGCTGGGTTCCCGCCGTGCATTTGAACAATTAAAGGCAAGCCAATTCCGCCAGTAATAACCGCAAACGCAGCGAAAGCATTTCCCATTACAACTGTGAATAGCATCATTCCTAAACAGTACGCCATAACAGCAACGAATGGATACTCTGTTGGTAACACTTGTCCGACTAAATCAGAAACGACCTGGCCAACGCCAGATTTTGCGAAAATACCGCCAAGCGCTGCTAACATTTGTGGTAAAATAACAGCCCAGCCGACAGCCTGTAGTAATCTGCTTCCTTCTTGAACAGGCGTTGTTATTTTCGCTTTTGTAATACGCATCGCTGCAACGAATGCGAGTAATGCACCTAACGCTAATGCAACTAACGTTACTTTATCAGGATCAACAAGAGAGACATTTCCCCATTTGATTTTCCCTAATGTCAGTGTACCGATAATTGTAAAAATAGGTATTAACAGTGCAGGCATAAAAATTTTATTCTTTAATTTCTCAGCATGTTTCACACGTTCTTGCACTGGTACTTCTTTCTCCTCGGATTTTGTTACTTTATTTAATGAAGCTAACACGACCATAGCGAGTACGATACAGCCAACGTAAAACGAAGGTATTACATTTCCAAATAAAAATGTAACTGCAAACAATGCCCAAAATAAGCTAGAACCGAATCGGTTTGGATGCTCACGATCAAATGCAATACGAACAGCGATAAATGCAACAATTATACCTAATACATAATAAATTGTATCCATTGTTATGATGTTCATCTTATATAGCCTCCTTCTCTTGTTTTTCTTCTGCCTTCATTGTTTTCTCTATATACTTATCAAACCTTCTAAACCTAATCCAGCTCACAATAAGGGCAGATATCGCAGTTGGAATACCCCAAAGCGCCATATCCCATACACCGACATGCATACCTACTGAATCGAAGAATCCTTTCATTAATAAAATGGCACCAGTTGCGATAAAAATATCTTCTCCGAAAAACCAAGCTGTGTTTTCCGTAGCTGCTGCGTTTGCTTTAATCTTTTCTCTCAATTTTTCAGGAAGTTTACCATATTTACCTTGCGCAGCTCCTTCTGCCATTGGCACAACAAGTGGTCTTACCGTTTGCGCATGACCACCAATATTCAGTCCAAGTGCTGCTGATGATTCTCTTATCGTAAAATATGACATTAATACTCTTCCAGTTGTTGCTCCTTTTGATTTCGTTATAAGTGCTTCTGCTCTTTCTTTTAAACCATAACGCTCTAAAATTCCGATTACCGGTAAAGTTAATATGATTGGCATAGACATATATCTGTTTTCTATGAAAAATTTACCGAACATGCTAATCACATCATAAAAACTTAAGCCTGAAACCATACCAGTAACAATACCCGCAACCATAACTACTAACAGTGTATTTAGCCTAAATAAAAACCCAACCGCAACAAGTAAAATCCCAATTAATTTCACCAATTTTAACACTTCCTCTCATTTTTAATCCCGCTAATTAAAGTTTCACTTTATTTGGTGCGCATATAGAAATACCATTAAGTTCGAATGTTCTGTATATTTTTTCCGCAAATTGGACTGCTTTCTCTCCGTCCCCGTGTAAACATATCGTTTGCGCTTGAACTGCTACTTTATCCCCATTAACCGATTCTACATACCCTTCCTTTACCATTTGAAGTACTTGTTTTATCGCTTCATCTTCATTTTTTATAAGAGCATTTTCTTCTGTACGGCTCGTTAAAGTTCCATCCTGCTTATACGTGCGATCAGCAAAAGCTTCTTGTACGAGAGTTATATTATATTTTTCTGTTGCCTTTATAAATGCCTCACTATTCGCTAATCCGTAAAGTAATAATCCAGGATTAATATGATAAATTGCCTTTGCGATTGCATCCGCAATTTCCGAATCAGTTGCCGCCATATTATATAAGGCACCGTGCGGTTTTACATGTTGCATTTTCCCTCCAGCAGCTTTAACAAATCCGTCTAATGCGCCAATTTGATATAAAACATAATCGTATACTTCACTTGCTGAAACATGCATGTTCCTTCTCCCAAATCCAATTAAATCAGGAAATCCAGGATGTGCCCCTATTGCTACGTTATGCTGCAGAGCTTTTTCAACCGTTTGCCGCATAACGGCCGGATCACCAGCATGAAAACCACAAGCAACGTTTATAGAGGAAACGAACGGAAGAATTTCATCATCATTCCCCATTTTATAAGCTCCAAAACTTTCTCCTAAATCACAGTTTAAATCGATTGTAGTCACGATGTTTTCCTCCTAATCTCAGCTTCGTAAAGCGATGAATTTCTTTAATAGACTCATACTTGTTTCCTGCTTTATATATAATTGTGCAGCGTCTTCCATAGTTATTTTTTCAAAAGTTACATAGTCTCCTGGTTTCAGCTGCGCTAGAAGAGGTAAATCTACTGAAATTACATTTCCAATTCTCGGATAACCACCTGTCGTTTGTCTATCCGCCATTAATATAATAGGCTGTCCACCATTTGGTACTTGAATTGTTCCGAATGTAACTGGGCTCGATAAAATTTCTATCTCTTCAACTCTATTTAAAACATCTCCGTCAAGCCTATATCCCATGCGATCAGCATAATTGGACACTTTATACTCTTTTGAAAAAAACGACTTTATACTTTCTTCTGTAAATTGATCATATTCAAAGTCTGTTATGACGCGAAGAATAGGATGCTTCTTATATTTTGGTAAAGCATTGTTACAAATTGCCCACTTCGTTTTTATACGCTTTTCTTCTTGTAAATTTTGAATGAAACGACTTGCAACTTCTGCCCCTGTACCAATTTGAAAATAATCTCCTTTTTTCAGCATTCTCCCTTCAATACCGCCAAGAGCAGCACGTATGTAAGTACTTTTACTTCCCATCGTACGATTAATATTTATACCGCCCGCAAAAGTCACATATGCTCTGCAACCGCTTTTCGCTTTTCCGAGGCAAAGCATGCTTCCTTCTTCAGCTAATATAGGGTGCCATAATGGAATGCGTTCTCCATTTAATAACGGTTCCATATCCGCACCGCCAATCGCGAGCAATGTCGTTTTCTTTATTAACAATTTAGGTCCCATTATTGTAATTTCGAGTCCAGCCTCATTCTCCTCATTACCTACTAACATATTAATCATCCTGAGCGCATTTTTATCCATAGCCCCGCCAACAGGTACACCGTATTGTTGATAATGAAATCGTCCTAAATCTTGGACTGTTGTAAACATTCCTGCATGCAAAATCTCTACATCCATTCTTTAGCCCCCTCAAGCGATACGTACTCTCCTTTTGTTATTGGTATAAATCGTAAATACATACCACTTTGAATATATGTTGGTGTTTCTTCTTTTGGATTAAATAGAGAAATAGGTGTTCGGCCGATAATATTCCAGCCTCCTGGTGTTTCAAGCGGATAAATACCCGTTTGATTTCCGCCAATCCCTACTGAACCAGGAGCGATTTGTAACCGTGGTGTTTCTTTTCTAGGTGTTTCTAGTTCTTTTGATAATCCCCCTAAATAAGGGAATCCAGGTGTAAAACCTAACATGTACACGAAATATGTTGTTTCACTATGTATTCGAATAACATCCTCTACTTGTAATCCTTGATAATGCGCAACTTCTTCTAAATCAGGTCCATATTCTCCCCCGTAACACACTGGTATAGAAATATGTTTCACATCTCGGTTCACTTCTTCTTTATAAGAATCAGACAGCTCCCGTATATACTGGCAAACGTAATCATATGTTCTTATATTTCTATCATTTTCCTTCCATACTTCGTACAAATTGTAGTACACCGCTAATGAAGTAAACGACGGAACGCATTCAACCATTCCTGCAAATGGATGCCGCCTCAGCGCTTGAAATAACCGTTGCACTTTTTCGTATATATCCATCCCAATTTCTTCACCAAATGTAACAATAATTGCTTGATCCCCTAACGCAGAAAATTTCATCCCACTCCCTCTTTCTATGCCAAAAAGCCGAGTTCTTTCGAAATGCGGTATGCTGTTTCTTTCACTTTCGCAGTAAAATATGAAATGTTACTTTCGCTATACTCAATTGCTAATCCCGAAATACTAATGCCGGCTACAACCGTTCCATCACTTGCAAAAATTGGTGCTGCTATAGCTGCTGTATGATTTTCTAATTCAGAATAACTAATTGTATATCCAGCTTGTTTTGCCATATGTAATACTTCTAACAAATGCTCCTTATTCACAATCGTTCCATCTGCAAACTGCTTTAAATCCGTTTCCTCTATGTACTTTCTTTTCTCTTCCTCAGAAAAATACGATAGTAAAATTCTCGGACATGCACCCGCATACAGTGGAGCCCTTCTTCCAACCGCCGTATAAACACGTACTGGCTGAGCTCCTTCCATCTTCTCAACATAAATCGCGTCATTACCATCTTGAATAATTAAATTTACTGCTTGCCCTAAACTATCTCTAAGCTCTTTCATATAAGGAATCGCAATATTTCTTACGGATAACCTTTGTGAAACAAGTTGACCAAATCGTAAAAAAACGACTCCGAGACGATACTTGCCCTTTTCTGTTTTTTGTAAAAAGTCCATTTCTTCTAACGAGCCAATTAAACGATAAACAGATGTTTTCGGCATATTCGTAAGCTGAACCATCTCTGTCAAACTTAGCTCCTCATGCTCATAAAACAACTCTAAAATATCCATTGTCTTAACTGCCGTTTTATTTATACTCATTCTATCTCCTTCTCGTTCCGAATTTCGGAACTTCAATTCCGTTTTTCGAAACAAATATATAATTTAAAATTATAAAATATTCTTTCAATTCTATCAATATTTTTTTTACAAACAAAAAAAGTATTGAAGAATATTTCTCCCATACTTTCGCTTTACTTTATAACGCTCTCACTTGTTTCAACGGCCAGAAAACAGCTTGTCCTTTTCCGACAATTTCATCTTCTGAAATAAATCCAAACATACGACCGTCTTTAGAAACTTCACGATTATCTCCTAAAACAAACACTTGGCCTTCTGGCACTTTCGTTTTCCCTGTGATTTGTTCTAACGTAAAATCAGGAGTTAATACACGACCAGACGCCTTTTCTTTAAATTCTTTTAAATACGGTTCTTCCATCGCTTTTCCGTTTACATATAAAACATCATCTTTATACTCAACTGTATCACCCGGTAAACCAATTACTCGTTTTACTAAATCGTATCCTTCTTTTCCGTGGAAGACGATAACGTCAAAACGGTCTAATCCACTTATACTATAACCAATCTTATTCACGAGAACTCGTTCGTTATTTTCTAAAGTGGGCATCATCGATTCCCCTTGTACTAATGAAGGTGTAAATAAAACACCGCGAATAATAGCGATTAATACAAGGGTAAATCCTATCGTTTTAGCCCATGAGAATAATTCTTTCTTCGTATTTTCCTTCATCGTTTCTCCTCTTTCTTAAGTGTTTATTTTATTATTTGAACTAATTCTTGTACTAAATTAGGATCAATTTCAGAAAAACATGATTTCCCTTCTCTTACCGCTGTACCGACATGAGCTTGAGAAATTCCAGTTTCATCTAGCAATTGCTTTACATTCTCTTTCGTTACTCCACTTCCGACAACAAGCTGTATATTCCCTTCACTTCCCTTCTGCATCTCTCGAAGCACCGGAATATTATCTACTACATTTCCTTGTCCGCCTGAAGTTAACACGTGAGTAACTTTATTGAATTTCTTCAAAACTTTCATCGCTTCTACTGGATTTTCTGTATCATCTATCGCACGGTGATACGTTACATTTATTCCATCTACAACAGATAATAAATCTACTAATTTCTCTTCATCAACTTCATTTTGTTCATTTAACACACCTAATACAACACCAGCAGCTCCAAGATTTTGAGCAACTACAATATCTGCTTTCATCATTTCAATTTCTTCTTCCGTATATGTAAAAGACTTCGCATGCGGACGAATCATAACATGAACTGGTATTTGCACTGCTTCTACTGCTTTTTTTATAAAAGCATAGCTCGGTGTTAAACCACCTTCTGTATATGATGAAATGAGTTCAATTCGATTTCCACCAGCCTTTTCAATTCGCTTCACATCTTCTAAACAAGTTGCAATAACCTCTAGCATGAGATAACCTCTTTTCGTACTTTTTTCTTATTATACAGTAGGTGAAATAAGAAACATAGCATTCCACTATAAAACTATAAAAAGAAGAATGAAAAGAAAGATTTATTGAATTGATAATAAATATCATATATGTTATGTTTTTCTTAAAATTATACATTCTTATATTCTTATAAAAGGATAGAAATATATACTTCTTACAAAAAAACGGTTCGTTATCTCTAGTTCATTTATTGTAATTGCATCACTTTGCGCGATTACTTTATTAACAAAACCAAATACAAAACTAGCCTCCTCACCTTCAAGTATAGAAACAGAAACGATTACCCTTTCATCAATCAATAAAGAAGAAACTCAAACCTTTCGTTCATCTTCATTTAATAACTCAACTGTATTCAGAGGCGATACTGGTACAGGCTTTGACTTTAGCGGCCAAGGTGACTTACATATTACGATTAAAAATACTGGTACAAACAGTTTTACCTATTCAATTAAATTCAAAGAAGATCGTTTAGTAAAACACACGTTACAGCCAAATGAAAGTAAATCCTTTCCTTTACGTTCACTCATCGCCAATCCTTTACCAGGTGAGTATTCATTATTTGCACATAATCAAGACGGTTCTGAAAGTAGTATGAATCTTGAAGTGCAGCCACAATAGAACAAAATAAAAAAGCTATCCTCTTATCAAAAGGATAGCCTTTTTATTTTGTAAAACGAGAATTCCCTCTTCTTTGAACAATGACATAATACATGGAATTATATCAACGATTCACCGACAACGAAAAGCCTGTTCCTGAACGGAACAGACTTTATATTTCTTCATTACGACCGAAACGCCGCATCCGCCAGCATAGACAGTGTTACATCATCCATCGGCGGATTGTGTAGTCCTGCTCTGACGTTTAAATAATAGTGATGAAGCGGATTTTTTTCTGATAAACTTTTCGCTCCTACGATGCGCATTGCTTTATCTACAATAGATATCGCCGCATTTGTTACCGCGTATTTCACTGCCGCAAGTTCTGCTTGCAATGATAATTTATCTTCTGCCTCATCGTATTTTTTCGCAATTTGATATAAAAAGACACGAGCTTGCATAAGCTCAAGTTCTAATTCTCCAACTAACCTTCTAACATTCGGTAATAAACTTATAGAATGATTTAAACTGTTTGGCTTGTATGATACCGCAAACTGAACTGCATAATTTCTTGCTGATTGTGCAATTCCTAAATAACATGCTGGTATATGTAGCAACCAGCCAATACCCTTAGCTTTAACTTTTGAACCCTTTATATCAGTGAAAAAGCGATCTGGTATCTCTACATTTTGTAAAACGAGATCATGGCTCGCAGTTCCTCGCATTGCGATGCTATCCCACGTTTCTTCAATTGTCACGCCTTGCGTATTCTTTGGAATGACAAACTCTCCGATACCTTCCTGGCCTTCAATACTTGCTGAAATGATAAAATAATCAAGTACCGGTGCCATTGTCGTAAACGTTTTTCTTCCATTTATAATCCACTTCTCACCTTTTTTGACAGCTAACGTCTCTGGTTTCCCGCCGCGCGTAGGACTACCTGTATTCGGCTCTGTCGCTGCTCGATTAAAAAGCGCACCATTACGCACTTCTTCACAAAACCAAGTGAACATTTCCTCATTCCAAGAACGATTTTCAGCTAATTCCTTTACAATGCCAAGGTGCCATCCAATCGATAATGCGGTAGCACCGCAGCCTTCTGCTATTTTCTCTTGAAATAAAACGAAGTCATATAAAGAAATCGCATTGCCTCCCAATTCTTTTGGCAACGTTAATTTCGTATATCCGATATCTTTCAAATTATTAATATTTTCATACGGAAATGATCCTAATTCACTTAGTTGATGCTCCCTTTCCATGAACTTCGGAATCAATTTATTTATTTTCTCAATAACTAAAGATTGTTCTTCTGTTTCAACAAATGAGAGTGCCATACATAATCTCCTTTATGTTCGATTCATAAACCGTTCATTTTGTCATTATGATTATATGAAGTTACTTCTCTATTGTTTCACTATTCCGATAAAAATACAATGCTTTTGAACAATAAGAAAAGTTCCTATAAAAAGGATAGGTTCTTTTCTTATATTAATCCCCTTTCAATGCCTTTAATGGCAAAGAGGTTACATATCCAATATACGAGCATAATTCTTTAAAAAAGAAAGGGATTTCTGTATCTAACGTTTTATACGCTGACGTTGGAGTTGGTGATGCATACGCTTCAATTTTAATATGTTTTGCAATTTTCATTGCACGTTTCATATGAAGTGGATCACTCACAATCGTATATGTGCGTATTCCGTTCTCTATTCCAACTTGCTTTGCATTCTTTAAATTGTCCTCTGTGAAAAGGGATTTTGTTTCAATTAGAATATCCTCTTCTTTCACACCATGTTTCAGTGCATACACTCTAGCAGTACGCGCTTCCTCAAGCTCTGCCTCAAACTTTGTACCACCTGTGAAAATAATCTTTTTAATATTACCGTTCTTATATAAGGAAATTGCATGATTAATTCTTTCTTTAAATACAGGAGATGGTTTTCCGTTCCATGAAGCTGCTCCCAGCACGATACCAGCATCTGTCTTCACACCATCATCTGTTTTAAAGCGATAACTCCAAATATCGTAAGCTGCATAACTTACATATAAAATAATAGAACAAATCATAAGCAAGAATACTTGCAAGATTTTTCTTTTCTTACTTTTCTTATTTTCTTTCATTTATAACTGCCTCCGTACATCATCCATACTTCTATATAAAAACGTATATATCAAATCATTTTGTTTGAATTTGTTTAAAAGAAGGAATTTTTCTTATCATATATATGCATTAAAGGGTTTTCATTTAAAATTGAGGATTATCAATTCATTTTTCGTTTGCGGTTTTCATTACATTTGTGTAATTTATAAGTTTATTACCATACAACTACATTGTAACGAATTTTTTATCATAATGGAATGATGAAACAAAAGAAGTAACTGTTTTGTAAGAAAAAAGGTATATTTTTCATCTTGACGATCAATACACCTTTAATAATATGAATTATCGTTTTTCTTTATATGACTCTAATTTTTCTAATAACCTTTCCTTTACAGCTGGCCATTCATTTGCAATAACACTATATACAACTGCATCTCTAACATGCCCACTCGGTAATTTTCTTTCGTTTCTAAGTACACCCTCTTTTACTGCGCCGAGTCTTTCAATTGCTCTTTGTGCTTTTTCATTTCGTGCATCCGTCTTAATTTGTACCCTCCGCATATGCAACTTTTCAAAAGCATATTGTAATAACATATACTTACATTCTGTATTCATACTCGTACGTTGCACACTTGGGTCATACCACGTTTTCCCTAATTCCACCGTCTTATCTTCAACTGAAATGTTATATAAGCGTGTACTTCCTACTATTTCATTTGTCTTTTGATCAACAACAACAAATGGCAAATCCTTCCCTGCCCCATAAGCTTTTATCGCCTTTTGAACATATTGCTGCATATCTTGAACAGTATCCATTTTAGAGATTAAATACGCCCAAATATCTCGATTTCCTTCCACGATTGAAAACATTTTTTCGACATCATTGCTATCCATTAACCGTAACTTTGCTCTTTCGTGAATAATTTCCATTTGTAAGCCCCCTTTGTTGTAACTATATCACACTCCGTCACCGTTATATCTTTATATAAGAACATAAAATTATTTTTATATTAAGTAATAAAAATATATATTTAAAATAAAAAGTGCGATGCCTTTTATTCAAGCATCGCACTCATAAATTGAATTGAAATTTACTTCTTTTCCATTACTGCAAAATAATTATTTTCGCTATCTGCAAAATTAAATATTCTACCTGAAGGCATATTTACAATTTCTCCGACTGTAACGTTTTTGTTTACTAAATCACTATATAAACGATCGAATTCTTTTGAGAAGAACATTAAAGAAGGTGTGCCAAGATTTAACTCCGGCTGCATTTTAGCAATTAGCTCCTTATTATGGAGAATAATACTTGTTTCAGCTTCTTTAGTTGGAGCAATTTCAATCCATCGCATTCCTTGACCGTTATCTTCCTCTGAAATGACACTAAACCCTACTTTCTCTGTCCAAAACTCCTTCACTTCATCTTGGTTATTCACATACAACATGATTTGACCAACATTATTAATCATTTATTTTAACGCTCCTTTATAAACAATTTTTATTAAACTCCATACACTTATACCTAATTATCACCGAAAATAAAGTTGCGGTGCAAAAATCTATTTCAGCGACTCCAATCGCTCATTCAAACGATCCCAAGTTTCGGTGATACCTTGTAGCATGCCCATGTCCATAACGGTCTTAAGGGCTTCTTCGGAAACATATTCAGCACGGTTTATTAGCTTTGTCTTTCCACCTAAATCGATGAATTCCAATGTCATCTCGGTTGACGGCATAGAATCATTTACATTGCCTTCAGCATCTGAAAAGTAATCAGTGTAGACGATTTTTTCTGGCTCAATAATCTCTTTATAGACTGCTTTTCCCCATGATTCCATACCAAAAAATTGCTCCAAGTTCTGATTGACACACTTCATACAGTAGTGCCAAACGCCTCCCGGACGGAAGTCGACAGTGCATGCTGGAATTTCCCAACCTCTTGGTCCCCACCAATGTTTCAAATGCTCTGGTTCTTTAAACATACTGAATACAAGATCACGCGGCGCATCGAAAACGCGCTCCAGTACTAATACCCGATCGTTCTCTACTCTTGATACCATTGTATTGTTTGACATGTTAATTCCTCCTTAAATATGAACTGATTTTATGACTTTTCCTTGTTTTGCAATTCCTTCAAATACTCATCTAAATTATCGAATCTCTCTTCCATCACACGCTTAAATGACTGCACCCAACAATCAAGTGCTTGGAAAGGCTCAGGTCGGAGTTTGTAAATCCGGCGATTAGCTTCAGCCTGCACTTCCACAATCCCTGTATCGCTTAACACTTTTAGGTGTTTCGAAGTTTGTGGTTGCCTTAATCCCAAATGTTCGGCGATTTCCCCAACGGTTAAGGGACCGTCACGCAAGAGTTCAACGATATTCATACGATTCGGTTCAGATAAAGCGCTCAACGTCGTCATATTCACGCCCGGAATTTTCCCCGACATATCACTCACCTCGTTAAGTGATGGTCTCCGGTTATAACACATCAATATCATCACTAATATTTTTTTCCTGTTGAATCGATTATAACCAAATAGGAATATTCCCGTCAAGGAATATTCGGAAACTAAAGTAATACCAAATCGTTACTTAATAATAAAAATGGATTAAAAACATTTCACAAGCCTATGTTTTACGATAAAGTGATGCTTTAGTCAGTGGGTTTTGGAACGATTTCCGCGAAGGCTTTGTTTTTATCTGGTCCAAGAAAGCTTTAACACTTTTAATACTATTTAACGCTACAGTATTTTTTTTCATATTTTTATTTGATAGTTTAGTTGTTTTATTGGCAAAAGAAATGGACATACGTGATAGTTTGTTTGGAATCTTTATAAGTATCGTTGGGTTAGACGCTTTAGTCAGAGCTATAACCATTGGAAAATAGGGAAATACAGTAAACAAAATGAATATCTTAAACGGTTCAGCTATATTACTTGGAGGAATGTTGATCCTTACTGGACTTGGAGGGTTCGGCTTTTTATCGAGTAATTTATTTTTATCGTTAATCATTTGGTTTTTTATTGGTATATTTATCGCTTCTATCTCTGTATGCTATAGTTACTTACTTCAAACCCCTGCAAGATTAATGGGAAGAGTAACTAGTACCGCAAATACAATGGTGCACGGCGCTATGGTGATTTCACCTACATTAGGTTCACTTTTAGCCCTATGGATAAAAGTAAGCGGAGTTTTTCTACTCGCAGGAGTATTAATCACACGTATTGGTATGATTATATACTTAGCTCATACGTTATTTATGAAAAAATCATCTAGAGTTACTTTAGAACATAATTAACGTTATGCCATTTTCTGATTTTAATAATCAGAAAATGGCATAACTTCAGAAACTTAACTCTACATGTTTAAAGCAACAAATAAGCAATCGGCGTAATAATAAGCAACGTTAAAATCGTTCTTTGCACATATAAAATAATAAGTTCAGATACTTTTAACGGAATATCTGTCGATAATATGCAAGGGATTGATGCGGAGAAAAACAAAATGGATGAAACGGACACAACCGCAATAACAAACTTTGTAACAAGCGGTGCACTTACAACTAAAAGAGAAGGTAAAAACATTTCTGCAATACCAACTGATACTGCTTTAGCAGCTAGGTCTGCTTCTGGTAATTGTAATAGCCACGTAAATGGATAGAAAATGTAACTTACCCAATCAAATATTGGCGTAAACTTTGCTAAGACGATACCAATTAATCCTACTGACATAATTGATGGTAAAATCCCCATCGTCATTATAAATCCGTCTTTTAAATTCACTGCGATATTTTTCATAATACTTGGCGCAGACTTCGATACTTCTAATGCATCTTCCCAAGCTCGCTCTAACATTTTCTCTTTATAAACGGGCTCTGGGAACCCTTCTTTCGTAATATATGTATCTGGTTTTCTACTAAGAGGCGGGATTCTTACGGTGATAGCGGTCACGATGAATGTTACAACAAGAGTAGTCCAAAAGTAAACATTCCATAAATGCATAATATCTAATGTTTTTGCGATGATGATCATAAATGTTGCGGATACTGTTGAAAAACCTGTTGCGATAATTGCTGCTTCTTTCGTCGTATACTTTCCTTCTTTGTAAACACGGTTCGTAATTAATAAGGCTAACGAATAGCTTCCTACAAAGGAAGCAACCGCATCAATTGCTGATCGCCCAGGTGTTTTCCATAACGGTCTCATAATTGGACGACAAAACGTGCCGATAAACTCAAGCAATCCGTACCCGACTAATAACGCTAAAAATGCTGAGCCAATTGGAACGAGTAAACTTACTGATATAACTAACTTCTCATACAAAAACGGTCCAACATCTGGCGCAAAGAACCATGCTGGTCCTACTTTCAAACAATATAATACGCCGAAAACAACACCTACTACTTTTAAAATAGAAAAACAAATGTCTACAATAGATGCATTCCATTTCTTCGTATAAAACGGATAAATCGCACCCATTGCCATAACAAGTAGTGCGTAATAAGGTACTACGCTCGGAACCGAAGTCCTAATCCATGATACGATATGATCAATCATAATAGACGAAGCACCGTTTATCGTAACAGGAACAAAAAACATAAACACACCAACTAGACTAGCAAGTATAAAGCGAAGTATAATCCCCTTCTCTCGCCCTGTCTTAATTACATTACTTTTTAACTCAATTTCATTCAAAATTAGACACCTCCTATCATCTAAATATTCTGTATATTAACGTCAGATTCCTTCTTTTAATTCGAATATTTAATCATGTAAAAAAGCCTATTTTGAAATATACAATCAAAATAAGCTTTTTCTATTACCTCTTATAATCATCCACAATTACTTGAATTACACGATAAGATTCTTCTGCCACTATCTTATTACTAGTCTTATTCGCATCATATGTAATTAACGCCTTCCAAAGCGCCCATCCTCTCGCTCTATTCCACGTTTCTTCATCCATGCGTAATACTTCTTTAAATACGTTTCTACTATTCTTATCAAAAAACGTCCATGCCATCGCTGCATCACAAGCCGGATCTCCTACTCCTAAAATACCAAAATCAATTACGGCACAAAGTTTTCCATCCTTAACGAGTAAGTTTCCTGGTGCAACATCTCCATGAATCCAAACTGGTTTGTGGTCCCATGTTGAACGAAGTGCTACATTCCAAAGATGCTTTAATAATGTCTCATCAAAAACATCCTTATTATTTTCAATAGCCACTCTCGCTTCTTCATCGTATACAGATATAAGCCCGCCTCGGTAAAAATTATGTTCTCCAGCTATTGGCCCGTTACTCGCATCAATTGATTGTAACTCTATTAAAAACGAGCCTAAGTCCGCCGCAAATTCATTTAAGTCACGAACATTTTCTTTCGTAACGGTCTCCCCCTCGATCCACTTATTAATAGACCAAGGCCATAGATATTCTTCAGATGGACTCCCTTTCACAATTGGTGCAGAAATTGGTAAAGAAAGTTCCTTACTTAATATTGGAAGCCACTTATTTTCTTTCTCTACTTGCGGTGCATATGCTGCATCACTTGGTAATCTGACACTCATCTCGTCCCCTAGGTGAAACGTTCTATTATCATGACCGCTAAGCTTTACAGGTTTCACTTCTAAATGGGCCCATTCGGGAAACTGTTGTTGTATTAACTGTTCAACTAAACTTACGTTAATTTGATTCATTCACTCTCCTCTTTTCTTTTGAAACTTACTAAGTCCATCCGTACTACCGATATATTCAAAACCGCATCGCTTATAAAAACCATTCAACGTTTGGTTATGCCCAACACAATCTAACTTCAAATACTCTTTATCACTTTGCACATTCTCTTCTATCCAATGCAAAATCCATTCTCCTATTCCATGCCTCTTATACTTCCGTTTCACCGCAAATCTATGAATATATAACGAATTAGGAATTTCCTCTTTACCAAAAATATATTTATCCCAATCATTTTGTTTAGGTGATACGGTAACCGTACCGACAATCTCATCTTCTTTCACAATAACGTACGTATATTTCTCTCTTATACCTTCTAATATTTCAGCGGTAGCTTCTCCTCCTAAAAGATACTGCCACTGATCCACTTCTTTATGTTGTAACCATTGTGCTACTTCTTTTAATAGAGTGATAATGCTATTACTTTCTTCTTCTGCAGCAATTCGAATTGTATATTCTTTACTTATATTTCTCTCCATATTGCCATTCCCCCTTCAAATTACTACCATACTGACATACGAGTCCTTCCATCATTCTCGTCTGTAACATATTCAACATAAAACCCTTGATCAATTGCGTTTTCATACATCATTTCAATCTCTTCTTGGTTTTTCGCATAAACCTGTATGTAATCACCATCCGCTACTAATACGACTACTTTACACTTACTCTCTTTAAATTCTTCATATGTTTCAATATCTACTACTTCCTCTCCTTTTGGATACGCTTTTAAATCTGCAAAAATGAGATAATATATGTTGTCTTTTATTAATTTTTTCAATTCTAATCCACTCATTACCTTGTTATCTTCTGAAAATAATTCTGTTCCTAATCCATCAGGCAATATGAAATAAGATTCCTCGTTTTCCACTCGCCAATCAAATGAAGTAATATCAATTGGCTTTAACACTTTCCAAAGTAAATTATCATTTTCATTTGGAATATCTACAAAAATTCCTCTTTTCATTTGTTTGCTCCTAGCTTATTTATTTTCGTTCCATACATTATATACCAAATTCAACTACTATATTTTGTCGATACCTATGTAACTTGTATTTCACCGCGAAAAAACCGTCCCACTACTTATGAAACGGTTTCTTTCTACTTACATTTAAGTTTTTCATTAAATTATTGCACTGCGTTTTAAAATAATTTCTAATATGTTCAGCACATCAGCCATTCATTTTGAACACTCACTTCGACTTCACAAAATAATATAAAAACCACACCGCATGATTTTGTTCATCTGCAGCTATTCTGCGCAATAACTCTTTCATAGATGCATCTGCTGCTTCATCTGAAATTTCCAAGTAAAAATCTACGGTCTTTTGCTCATCTTGTATAGCGAACTCTAATCCCTGTAAGTACGTATTAGGGCAATTTTCCGTAATCTGTGGTTTCGGCTGTCTGCCAGTTAAATTCGTATAGATTTGTACAAAATGATGAAAATGCCTTATTTCATCATTACGGATTTCAAGAATTTGTTTTTGTTCTACTTGATTTGGAGCCATGTTAGCTAATTTTGCATAGCAGCTTATAGCGCTATACTCTCCGTTTATAGCTTTTTCAATATCACTAATTAGCTTATCATTCTGTCTATACCAATTATCATAATTCGAATTATACATCGTATCCCCTCCATTATTTCGCATAACATTTTATGCATTTTGAAATAGTAGGAGCATGTATACAAAAAAGAACCGCAAATCCAAACTCTTCGATTACCTTTAAAATATTGAAGAACCTATCTATCACTGCTTTATTTTCTTATAGAGTAATAATGAGTTCACAAAAAAAACGGTTCACTATTAGTGAACCGTTTTTTATCTATTACACGTATCATTCCATTTTATTTATACACAATTTTAAAATACGAATAAATAGTTAACACATAATATCCAACATAAATTATACAATATGCACCACTACTAATTAAAATAGGAATAATGATGTTATATATAGGCATGTTGTTTATTATTGGTATCGCAAATAAGCTATGAACAAGTCCGACTATTAGAGGTGAAATAAAACTAAAGCTAACTTGCTTCGAAATTGACTTTCTTACCTCTTTTTTCGTAACACCTATTTTACGAAGAGTTTCATAATATCTCTGATTAGCATACGCTTCAGATAATTGTTTATAATATATAATTGAACCTGTCGCCAATACAAATATAACCCCTAAAAAACTTCCAATAAATAACGCAACTCCATACAGTTGCATAAAATCTCCATTTGTTTCAGATTGCCCTACATAATACCCTGCTGCGACTGTACTAATTGCAGTTAAAGCTGTAGCGCTTAATATAGCAATTATTGCAAGTAACTTAGCGTTTCCTTTTACTCGGTATAGTAATTGCGAAATGTTTATTATATTTATACCGCTATAAAATATTTCTCTTTTACTTCTAATTTTCTTTAAAACAATAACTGTATAAGAAGTGAATAGAAAATATGTCCCAAAAACAACTAAAAACAAAATAAAAACTGGAATCATTATAGGATTTATAATAGGGTTCATAGGATCAATGGGATTCCGCACAATATTTACTACTTCACGGAAGAAGCCTGCTAGTATATATCCTAATCCCATTAAAATAAGACCTATATACGCCCTAGGTACAGAACCTTTTGGCATCCGTTCTCCTTGATGATTAGCTTGAAACATTTCAATCAATGGAAATTTATAAATAATGCGAGAGTTTTTCCATGCTGTATATAATAAAATAGATAAAAAGACGATGAACGTGTCTATTATCGCTTTTATAGATAACTCGAAATGAATAGGTACATTTAATTTCATTAAACTCATTAGCAGTTCTAAAAATAACTTAAAACTCATACTGCCAATCAGTATGCCAACTACTAAAGCAACGCCTCCCATTATCATAGTCTCACAAAATAACATCGTACCAATTTGTTTTTTAGTTATTCCTAGTAAAGAATATAATCCTACCTCTTTTTTTCGTTTCCTTATAAAAAAATTAGTAGAATAAATAATAAATATAGCTATAAAAATAATGAGAATCACTTTTGAAGATTGAAGAACACTATTAATCATCACATTATTAACCATTTCTTTTTTTATTTGAGTACTATATCGAAGTGATGCAAATATAAAATAGATAAGCATACTTGAAGCTAACGATACAAAATAGAGTATATACTCTTTAAAATTACGCCGTATGTTACGTTGAACTATATTAAATAAATTCATTTATCTTAACCTCCAGGAAATGATTGATGCAAAATATTACAAAGGGCAATGCTAGATAAGGTCACCAGCCATCCCTCCAGAAATGGAAGACATTACATCAATGATTTGTTGAAAAAAAGAGTGAATACTCGCAGGAGTATTTACTCTTTTTTGAAAACACCTTACTAAAAAATTACCCTTTTCACTTATTCATACCGCAGACACTCAATCGGATCCAATTTAGCCGCTTTATTAGCCGGCAGTATGCCAAAGACAATACCAATTGACATCGATATTCCAACTGAGAGTAATCCAAGACTTACAGAAATAACTAGTGGCCATTCACCTATTGACGAAGCGATCCAAGCAAAAAACATACCTAATCCAAAACCAACCGTCCCGCCTAATGACGTTAAAATACATGCTTCGATGAGAAATTGTGTTAATATTTTTCCTCTCGTTGCACCGAGCGCTTTTCGAATACCTATTTCACGTGTACGCTCTGTAACGGATACAAGCATGATATTCATCACACCAATACCACCTACGATTAAGGAAATTCCAGCAATACTAGCAAATACTATTTTCATCGTTCGTGTTGACTCTTCTATTTTTTGACCATATGCTTTCGTATCCTCGACTGTAAAAGAATGCTCAAATTCTGGGGATTTCAATTCATCCAATACAGATATAGCTTGTTTTTCTACAGCCTCTCGCTCACTTGGAGAAGTTAACTTAATTTTCACTGTATCGTATTCCTCAATCCCTGCAATTAAAGGTGCATTGTCGATAGATGTATATCCTTCATACAATTTAAATTGACGTTGAAAACCGTCTTCATATTTGTACACCCCAACAACCTTATATGGTTTTCCTTTTATATCTATATACAAATCATCTTTCCAATTATCAAATAGTGTTTTAAATAAATCTTCAGCTACAATTACAACAGGAATTGGCTTTTTTAGTTCATCCGGTGTTAACTCTCGCCCATGTACCATTTTCATTTTAGAGTCCTGCATAAAGTTTCCTGTTCCCCCATTTAAACTAAAGGAAACATTTTTTGATCCCGTATATACTTTTACGTCCATATGCACATTGGGATACACATCTTTTACACCTCGTATCACTTGCAATTGCTTTACCATATGTGGTGTAATTTTTGCTTTTTCTGTCGGAGAATCCGGGTTGAAGTATTCTATTTTAAGTTCATCCATATGCTGATTCTCTGCAAGTTCCTTTTGCATCTTTGCAGTCTGTCCATCTCCCATTGAAATAATTGTAATAATTGCACTGATTCCAATAATAATGCCTAGCATTGTTAATATAGATCGCATTTTATGCGCAAAAATAGAAGATATGGCCATGCGTATATTTTCATTCGTATTCAAATTTATTCTCTCCAATCTTGTACGATATTGCCGTCACGAATTACAATTTGACGTACTGCTGCTTCTCCGATTTCACGATCGTGAGTAATCATAATAATCGTTGAACCTTGTTTATTTAATTCGTAAAAGAGCTCCATAATTTGTTCACTCGTTTTCGTATCAAGTGCACCAGTTGGTTCATCGGCTAAAATAAATTTCGGATTATTTACAATCGCACGCGCTACAGCAACGCGCTGTTTTTGACCACCTGATAGCTCACTTGGAAGATGGGTAGCACGGTCAGCTAACCCAACTTTCGTTAAAGCAGCTAACGAACGCTCACGTCTTTCTTTTTTATCAACTCCTGCATAAATAAGAGGTAATTCTACATTTTGAAGTGCTGTAAGCCTTGGTAGTAACATGAAATTTTGAAATACAAAGCCGATTTCTTTATTACGAACGTGTGCAAGTTCTGTTTCAGACATGGTTGAAATATTTTGACCAGCTAGCTCATACGTATCTGCCGTTGGTTTATCTAAACAACCGATAATGTTCATTAAGGTTGACTTACCAGAACCAGATGGTCCCATAATGGAAGTGAATTCCCCCTGGTTCAGTATTATATCGATTCCATGTAATATTTGGACGGACTCTGTACCGTTTTGAAAAGATTTCATGATGCCTTTTAAATGAATCATTTTGTGTTAACCTCCATACCATCTTTTACATTTTTCATAGGTTCAGAGATAATTTGTACACCTTTTTTCACTCCAGAAACTTTTGCTTCATGATTCGTTTCAAATTCAACCGTAACCACTTGTTCTTTCACTTTTCCATCTTTTACAACGAAGACAACATCTTTGTCACCTTTTTTCACCATACTGCTTTTCGGAACGATTGTACCTGTTGCTTCACCTGTTTTGTTTGTCACGTTTACGTGGAAACCGATTTGTAATCCTTCACTATCGTTCAATGTAACAGTGAATGGATAGCTGGAAACTGTTTTATTTTCATCCATATTTTTTAATGGTGTGGATCCGATTTCTGTAACTTTTCCTGTCCACGTCTTACTAGATACAGTTTTTGATGAAACTGTTACTTCTTGCCCAATCTTCACACTCGCAAGCTCATATTCAGACAGTTGGCCTTTTACTTTAAATGGACCAGCGTGACGAAGCGTAATTCCGCTCATACCAGCATCATTATTTTTGACAATGCCATCAATTACACCATCAGCCGGGCTCGTTACAGAAAGTGTGTTCACTTTCTCTTTTGCTGATTTAATTATTTCATCAGCTTTTTCTACTTCAAACTTTTTCATTTCAAGTTGCGATTCTAATTGTTGCACTTCGATTTCTGATGCTTTTAACGCTTCCTCAGGAAGGCCAGCGTTTTTATCTTTTTTTAGTTTCTGCTTCGCTGCATCCATTTGTTTCTGATGCAATGTTACTTCTTTTTGTGCGATTTTCTTTTGCATTTCCGCTTTTGTTACACCTTGTTTAGTAATAGGGTCATTATATTTAAAAAGAAGCTGTCCTTTTTTACTTCATCACCTTTTTTAACAGCTAATTCATTCGTACCTTTTGTTGGATCGAATGAAATTGCTTCTATACCATTTGGGATAACTTCGCCACCTAATTTTTGCTCATTCTCTATTTGTTTTTCTGTCACTTCATATATTTTATAAGTTTTAACTGGTTCAGATTCTCCTGCAAATGTCATATAAGACCCGACCCCTAAACCAATTGTAATTACACCAACGATGACTAGTTTTTTTGCTTTCTTCATAATATCCTCACTTTTTCATGTGTTTTATTTTTAGAAACTGTATGTCCTCTTCTTTAATAGTTTTTGATATATAAAGCCCCGTAAATACTATGTACAATATAAAAAGCCCCACTTTTTCATTACCAGTTCCTCCTTGACCTAACCTACGTATAGGATAGAAAAAACTAGTTAAATAAAAAGCGGGGTAAACATTAAATTTTTATTAAATTCTTGAACTCTCTTTTTTTGGCAATCTTACTTCAAATATTGTTCTAATTATATTACTTTCTGCTGAAATCGTCCCATTATGCTGTTCAACAATATTTTTAGCAATAAATAACCCAAGGCCCGTACCGCCCTGCTGCCCTGTTCTTGCTTTATCACCTGTATAAAGCATGTCAAAAAGATAAGGCAAATCTTCTTCTGGAATGCTATCTCCGTAATTAATAATTTGTACGATAACCTCTCCATTATCAATATATCCATTCATATCAACAAATTGTCCATTATCTCCGTATCTAACTGCATTTGTTACAAGATTTTCAAATACTCGAGCTAACAAATTCCCGTCACCGTAAATATATAAATGAGGATTAACATTCAACCTATCTTCTAAATGATGTTTCTCCAATAATGGATACAATTCCTCATCTAACTGTATAAGCAGCTCACTTATATTAATTGTTTTTTTTTCTAACTTTAGCACGCCATAATTCATTCGCGTAATTTCAAATAACTCATCAATTAAACTTTCAAGTCGCTGCGATTTCGCAAATGCAATCATAGAAAAACGTTTAATCTGCTCCTTTGACAAATTCTCATCTTTAAGAATTAAATCTAAATAACCTAAAACTGATGTTAAAGGCGTTCTTAAATCATGTGCTAAGTTAACAATGAGCTGATCTTTACTACTTTCTGCAAAATCACCTCTCTCAACCGCCTCTTTTAATTTTTCACTCGCTATATTAATTTCACGCGCAATCTCGCCAAATTCATCATTTGAAGTAATATGAACTTTCTTTGTAAAATCACCGTTAGCAAGATGGTGAATACCATTAGAAATTTCATTAAAATATTTTAAGTATGGTTTTGTTAAAAAGAAAAAGAATACAACAGATAGTGGGATAAAACACATTAAAAAGAATTTAATATCTACGATTGGTCTAAATTGGGCTAAGTAATCTTCGTAATGTACCATCGTTCTATAATAAAGCTGTAATACTTTATAGATTATATATGTTCCGCCAGCTGCTAACACCATGCTTAGCGCAAACAAAGCAATCATTTTAAAACGAAAACTTCTCATCATGTTAGCCATTGAAAGTATAACCTACCCCCCATACCGTTTTTATTAACTTATTCTTTCTTGTATCCTCCCCAATTTTTTTTCGTAAAGTACGAATATGTACCGCAACTGTACTTCCCCCATCATAATAATCATCCGCCCACACTTGCTGAAGGATATTTTCCACACTGTACACTTTTTTCGGATGGCTCACTAATAAATATAAAATATCAAACTCTTTTGGGGGTTAATTCAATTTGTTCTCCGTATACATTTAGCTTTCGTTGCTCAAGATTAATAACCACTCCGCCTACTTCTAAAACGGATTTGTTCTCCTCTACTTTCGGTTGATTTAACGTAAGAAATCGACGTAGTTGTGCATTTACACGCGCAACTAATTCAATTGGGGCAAAAGGCTTTGTCATATAATCATCCGCACCTAGTACAAGACCTGTCACCTTATCAAAATCAGATGTTTTCGCGCTTAGAAAAATGATTGGCATATTATACTTCACACGAATTTGTCGCGTTACTTCATAACCATCCATTTTTGGCATCATAATATCTAAAATAACTAAATCAATTGGTTGCGATTGAATAATAAGAACAGCTTCTTCTCCATCAGTAGCTTTCACAACATGATAACCTTCTTTCTCTAAATGTATCCCAATTAATTCAGCAATTTCCACCTCATCATCCGCTATTAAAATTGAAATCTGCTTCATTTTGCTCTTCCCCTCATTCCTTTTTCATACGTCCAATTTTAAACTAGTCTATTTTGTTTATATCATCTTAAAAGAACATTATTATGAGATTCTTACTTTTTAGAGATAACTTCGAGTACTATATTTCTTCTGCATTTTTTTTGCATGTTTATGTTTTGTTAACTTTGCAACACCCTCTACGATTTCACATTTTATGGTAGAAAATGTAGAAAAACTAACAAAACTAAAGTATATCAGAGATAATAATTATATAGTACAACAGATTTTACAGTAGGATCCCTTCATATCAAGCCTAGCTAAGTGACAGTTAGTTTCACAAATAACTAACTTCCTTTCATTATATCAATATATTTTGTACCCTTACTTGTATTTCAACATAAAAACCGCTCCACTACTAGTGAAACGGTTTTTCCTTTACTTATTTTTATGCATTCACTTCAGTTTTTTGCTCCTTTACTACACTACGTTTGAAAGCTGTTCCAAGTATAATAACCACGCTTACTACACCAATCCAAACGAGTACAGTAAGAGGAGTATTCCAAGCTAATCCTTTTCCAAAGAAGAATATTTCTCTAAGCCCTTCAATCATAAATCGCATTGGCAACCATGCGTACACCCAATCTTGATAAAATGGTGACATCATTTCAGGCGCTAATGCTAATAGCGGTGCCCCAAAGAAAAGTAATAGAGCGAATATACCTATACCCTTTAGTCCAACTAATGAAAGCACCGCAGAAATCATTAAGAAGAAACAAAAAGAAGTAATGGATAAGAACAAAGCCGTATCCGTGAAATTCGGGATATTTAATCCTACCATTCCATCCGCAATCCATGTAAGACCAAATCCAATTACAAGTGTAGCAATTGCTCCTGTTACTATTTGTTTTAGTTTCAATACGAAGTTCTCTTTTCTTGTACCCACTTGCGTTTTACTTATCGCAATAAAGATAATTGCTGCGCTCGCTAAACTTGCAATCCATAACGGCTGGAATAAAGACATTGGCGAGTTACCGTTCGCACTATTTTTGCCGATTTCATTCACATTTGTCACTTTCTTCGTAATAGGTGTTACTACATTTGAAACTTGGTCTGCTGTTAATGTAGCTCCTTTTGCTTTCAATCCTTCTAATAGTTGTGTACGAACAGTATTGTTCATATTATCAACGATCGCATTTAACATTTGTCCTGCCATAGTTGATGCTGCTGTATTCATTCCTTGATTGATGAATATTTCTACCTCTGGCGAAGATGGCTGTGGTGTTCGTAATGATGCTTGTTTTGTGCTAAAGTCTTTCGGAATAACCAATGCTGCATAATATTCTTGATTATTTAAGCCTTTTTGAACTGCTTCTTTATTTTGCACTTCTACCCACTTTACCGCAGGTTCTTCCTCTGATTTTGATGTCTTTTTCATATTATCAACAATCGTTTGCCCCATATTCATCTTCGGTTGATTCGGAATTTCTACTCCTTGATCCTCATTTACAATTGCGATTGGTAAGTTTTTCGGCTTAGGTTGAACGGTTGGAAATAATGTTAATGAAAAAATAAAAACAACAAGTAGTGCAATAACTGGAGATAACAATAAAAGTTTGTTTTTAAACATTTTCTTTTCTCCTCCTTTAATTTGATTTATAATAACCAACAACGTGTTGTTTATTTATATTTGAATTATATGTTCGAGTTGAACCTTATACAATAATCAAAAATCGTGAATGTGTCGGTTATAAGACACATCCTTGAAATGTGTTGGCTAAAATTAAGGAGGGACATACTTTGCGCGATAGTAATTTAGATTTACGTGTTATTCGTACGAAAACTGCCATACGAAATGCATTAGTGGAATTAATTGAGGAAAAAGGTTTTGACGCCATTACAGTGAAAGATATTACTACGAAAGCAAACATAAATCGTGGTACATTTTATACACATTACCAAGATAAATTTGATTTAATGACAAAATGCCAAGAAGAAATTATGTATGAATTTTCTAGCATTGCTAAACAGAGATTACCGGAAGTTATTGCTGATCTTGGATCAAGCCCTTCCCCAACAATGCCATTTATACTTATCGCTTCTATTCTTGAATTTCTAAATGAAAATAGTGATTTTATGAAAGCTGTACTAAGCCCAAAAGGAGATTTATCTTTCCAAACGAAACTGAAAGACTTTATGTGGAAAACACTATTTGAAGATACGAATGGTCCTCTCATTAATAAGGAGAATTTACTTGTCCCAAGCCAATACTTAGCTTCTTATATGGCATCTGCTCATATAGGTGTCATTCAACAATGGTTAAATAACGGACAAAAAGAAACACCTGAGGAGATTGCTCGTATTTTATCAACAATCGCAGTTCATGGACCTTTTTATGCGGCTGGTTTAAAGAAATAAGTCCGCTATATAATAAAAGATCATCCACTATAATAGCGGATGATCTTTTATTTCATTACAACACTTCAATATAGCCTTCTGTTCCATGTACCCGAATTCGTTGTCCGTCTTTTATTAATTTCGTAGCATTCTCTACCCCGACGACTGCTGGTAATCCATATTCACGTGCAATAACTGCTCCGTGTGTCATCAGTCCGCCAACTTCAGTGACTAACCCTTTTATAGACACAAACAATGGTGTCCAGCCAGGATCAGTAAAGGCAGTAACTAATAAATCTCCATCTTCTAAATTCGCATCTTCCATATTTAAAATAACGCGTGCTCTCCCCTCAATCACTCCTGAAGAAACAGGCAGACCTACGATTGCTTCAGCCGGGAGATTTTCTCGTTTGTACTTCCCAGTAATGATTTCTCCATCAGACGTCATTACACGTGGAGGCGTTAGTTTTTCATATAATTTGTAATCATTTTTTTGTTTATGAATAAGCTCGTAATCTAGTTTATTCGTAAGGACAACTTCGTGAAGTTCTTCAAAAGTTAGATAGTATATATCTTCTACTTCATCAATAACTTTATTTTGCACGAGTTGCTCGGCTTCTTTCAATATTGCCTGCTTATATATAAAATAGCGATTAATCATACCGTATTTTGGATATTCACGATAACCGATAAAATTCCGGATGTTACGAATCATTCGCTTCGTCTCTTCTACTTTTTGTTTACCATCCGGCAAATGCTGCAATCGATCTACTAACTCTTCTTCTTTTTTCAAAGCTTCCTGCAGTCCTTCTTCAAATTTCCGTTTACTAGCACCATCTTCAAAATCTCTTATATTATTTAAAATCATCGGGATAATGGTTGTTGGCTTTTCACTCCAGCGCGTTTTCGTAATGTCGATTTCTCCGCTGCATCTCATTCCGTATTTATTTAGAAAAGTTAGAATGGCATCTCTAGCTTTTTCTCCGCCTTTAAATTGAACGAATTCATCTAAAAAGTTATCATTTTCTACATGTTGTAAATACGCAATAACTTCTGGATATGGCCGAATCACATCAGCAACATCGAGTAATGCTAGCCCCATTTCAGACGTAATATTGTTTTGTACTGATTGAGAAAGTGTGTCTGCTGCATTCTTTTCGCCTAGCCATTGCTCCATTTTTTCATTGATCCATGTTGAAGCATCCATACCTGCCATAATGACAGCCATACTTTGCGGATGAAATAATATTTTCTTTAATTGCTGCATATCTTCCAAAATAAAATCAAGTACATCCACCCCTGATTTCGTTTGCATGTTTCGTTTTAACTCTTCGATTGATGCTTGATTCATCTTTATTAAATCCGTAACGATTGCTCGATTGTTTTCGATTTTTGGTTGTGAACTTGCAGGTGGTCCACTTTTACCAACACTCTTTTCTTTTTCATCATCTGGTAACAATGTAATAAAATCATCTCGCTCGACTACAGTTGTTAATGCATCTTTAATAAGCGGTTCCGAACTCCCTATCATATTTAATAAAAGTTCTCTACTAGTAGGCGAAGCCAATCTTTGTGCAACATCAACAAACAACCTTCCTCCAGCTTGAAACCTCTGTCCAAAAGATGTTAACTGGAATAAAGACATTCCTAATGGCTTCAAGGGGTCGGTCATCATTTGCTGGTGACCAACCGATACATACACATGATTTTCCCCATCATTTACTTCTGGTATTGGATATAAAGTCGTGATTGGGCGACTTTGGACAATATAAAATGTATCATCCACTAAACACCATTCAATATCTTGCGGACAACCAAAATAAGCTTCAATCTGTCTTCCAATCTGTGCTAGTTGTAATATTTGTGGTTCAGACAATGTTTGAAGCTTTTGCAGAGCCGGATCAATCTGTTTCGTCTCCGTTCCGCCATCTTTTAAAGCATAAATAGCTAATTTTTTAGTTGCTATCATCTTTCCGGTAATTTTGCCTTCTTTTACTTTATAATTATCGGCAGAGACCAGTCCTGATACTAATGCCTCACCAAGTCCAAAACTGGCATCGATTGATACTATCTTTCGGTTAGAAGTAACCGGATCAGCAGTAAATAAAATGCCCGAAGCCTCAGGGAAAACCATTTTTTGAACGACAACACATATAGAAACTTGATTATGTTCAAAATCATTTTGCATGCGGTACATAACTGCTCGCTCTGTAAATAAAGAAGCCCAGCACTTTCTTACATGCTGCAAAATCGCTTCTTCTCCGATAATATTTAAATACGTATCTTGTTGACCAGCAAATGAGGCATACGGTAAATCTTCAGCCGTAGCACTAGAACGCACGGCATACGCATGTTCATTTCCAAAACGTGAGAGATAATGAGCTACCGCTTCCACTACTTCAGAAGGGATTTCTACTGCCATAATGACTTCTCTAATCTTCTTACTAATTCCACCGATTTGGGATCGCTCTTCCATTTTCAACTTTGTTAGCTGCTGCAACAAAGTTTGAAGCTCGTCATTTTGCTCGATGGTCTTTTCATACCCTACCGTTGTAACACAAAAACCTTCTGGCACTTGTATACCTTGAATGTTTGATAATGCCCCTAAATTCAATCCTTTTCCGCCAACGAGCGAAAGCTGCGTTTTTTCTATTTCCTGAAAATCGAGAACGAAAGAACTCATGTAACATCTCTCCTTACTATGTGTGTGTTCTTGATTGTAGCAGTAGTAAATGAGAATAAACAGTCTATTTCGAACTTGATTTACATGATATAATTAAGTTAGGAAGAGATGATTTTTTATTTCTCCCCCTCTAATTCACTTCAATTACATCAACAAACTTAAACATCCTTTGATTATGAAAAGCATCGGTACAAGTAATCGTCTTATTTAATGGATTTATATCAGCTACTGTTATGTAATTTTTATATAGATAGCCCTCTTTATAATATGTAAGTAAAACCTCTTCTTCACCTAAATATGAAATTAACAGCTTATTTTCAATCCTTTCTTTTGCATCTTGCGTTAAAATTGGACGCGGGACTTTTGTTTGCTCCTGTATCATTTCTTTAATACAGACGAACTGTTCTGGCATACTAGCAAACGGTTGCCACTTTACCATTCCTCTTCCTTTTGGCATATTAGCATTCTTCACGATTTGTGCCCTCCTAGTAATGTGTTTCTATATCTTGCTGTTGCGACGCTTGTGTAAGAAACCCCACGTAAAATACTGTTCTTACCAAATCGTGTTCGAATTTCGTCCATAACCTTCGTTAATCTCATTTCTTTTTCTCTTTGTATAATGTTATCGAAAAGCGAAATTTGCTCTTCTCCTTCATGTATTAAATTTGTTAAGGAAAGACTTATCGAGCGAATCGGCTCTCCTGTATGCCGTTCGTATAAAAAATATGTACAAACGTTGTAAATATCCATCGTTAAATTTGTTGCTCTGTTTAACGTATATGCTTTTTTTATTCCTCCTCCGTATTCCTTGCTATACCCGACTGAAAAATGTATCGTTTGCGCGTATTTCTTTTCCCTTCTCAACCTATAACAAACTTCTTCTATATGCTCTAATAAAATAACTATGAACTCTTCTATCGAATAATCCGTAATAATATTTGGCTTTTCGCTATAGATGTTGTCGCTGGAACGTATTTCTCTGCTATTCTGCTAAAATCAATCCCGTTACTATGTAGATGTAATTCTTCCCCTATTACACCGAAAGATTGCTTTAAATATTTCAAAGGATACTGAGCTAATTCTCCAATTGTATGTATACCTTTTCGATTCAATTTCATTTCAGTTTTATACGATATACCCCAAAATTTACTGAGTGGTCTAATACTCCATAACTTCTCGGGTATATCGTCATACGTCCACTGTTCTATTCCATCTTTATTCTTTTTCGCCTCAACATCCATCGCTACTTTACTCAATAATAAATTCGGACCAATACCAATCGTACTTTCAATCCGTGTACGTTCATATATTTCTCGCTTGAACTTTAATGCAAACTCGCACGGATTACTCACAAATAAATGAATACTTGCAGTCATATCCATGAAAAACTCATCGATACTATATTGATGAAAATCTTCCGGCGCAACATACTGTAAAGCTAAGCCTGTTATGTAAGTTGAACACTTCATATACGTATGCATAATCGGATTCACAATAATAATATCTGGCCGCTTCGGTATTTCGTACAACCGTGCCATTTTCTTAATTCCTAACGCTTTTAATGGCGGTGTTGCCGCTAATACGATTGATCCACTACGGTTTACATCTCCTACGACAGCCAATTTTGTATATCGTGGATCAAGTCCTTTTTTAATGCAGGATACACTTGCATAAAAGCTACGAAGATCTACACATAAAATAATACGATTCGGTAAAAGAGAATAATCATACAAGGTTATCACTCCTCACGAAAGAACATTCGTTCTCATTATATACGAACTTACGTTCTTTTTAAAGGTATTTTCATGAAAATTTTGGTTAAAATAACCTTACTTAAAAAAATTTTTTAAGAAAAACTTAAGAAATTCCCCGCTATATTCATAAGAAGTTTTTTCTATACTGAAAAACGTAAATACGTAAAAGGAGAAACAATCATGAAGAAATTTGTACTTTACATAATAGGAATAGGCCTCCCTATATACTTACTACCTTTCATATTACGCGGAGATTTAGACAGATTTAATCCGATTGCTGAAGAAAAAAATGTATACGCTATTACGGAGGAATATGGCGTTCCAGATTACCATCATAAAGGAAGAGCTATGTACTCGCTAAAAGGTGTTGATGAATTAAGGAATGAGAAGGAATATAAAGTAGGAACGAACACTCCTAATGATTTTATAAGAAAAACTTACTTAAAAATTCATGTGAAAGGTAAGTATGTCTATTCCTACGACATTATTTCTGAAAAGGACATTCCGGAGAAAATAAGGGGCCAATTGGAGATAGCAAATAAATAAAAGAGCCAATTCGTACGAGTTGGCTCTTTATTATCTCTCCCACCTACCGTTAGGCTATCTTCCTACACATGCTTGAGATGGGAGAATCCTTTCGGTAAATTTATTACATTCGCTATCATTGTTTTAATAACCATTCTTCAATTACTTTCACTGTTTCATCTCGTTGTGCTTTTGACGTAATTAAGCTCGCATTATCACCTTTTTGCTCACCATACATGCCAAAATGAGCATGGTTTCCGCCTTTTATCATGTGCATAGCTGTATTCTTTGACATTAACTTTTTATTGCTCTCTATTTTTTCTACAGTTGCTAAAGCATCTACTTCCCCATAAATTGATAACATTGGAATCGATTTAGTAGAGAAATCATCTGCAGGATACGAACCTAAGAAAATGATCCCGTCTACCTTGTCTTCATGTTGAAAGGCATACTTAGAAATCATAGCTCCTCCCATTGAATGCCCCGCAACATACCATTTTTGAACTTCAGGATACTGTTCAATTACACTGTCTACTGCATTGATTCCAAGTATCGCTAAATTTAATGGTAACTTAGGCATTACTACAACATGCCCCTCTTTTGCAAGAGCTTTTCCTAAGTAACTATAAGCCTCAGCTTCTACTTTAGCTCCTTGATAAAAAATAACCCCTATTTTAGCATCTTTCTCTCCAAATACTATATTACCTTCATCTTTTTTATCATCTACTAACGACAAAGCCTCTTTCGTTGGTTTATAAGTAAACTGAGACCAAGTCAAAAACGTAATACTTCCTATAAGTAAAATACCTAGTAAAGAGTAAAGAACAATTTTCATCCACTTCTTCACATATATGCCCTCCCTAAGATGTGTATATTTTATACTTTAAATGATTATTTATATAATTGTCGAATAATCTTAACTAATAAATTTAGAAAAAATAATACGAGCCCTCAAATGCCGTTTTAAAATGAGTTCAATATATTCATCCTAAAACACAGGCTTCATACACAAAGTAAAATTCCATAAAGAAAAAGCCGATTTCTTTATCGTATAGGAAATCGACTTTTGGCTTAATTATTGATTTAGTAATAAAAACACCTTTTAAAATAACTATGTTTATACTATAGACGTTGATCTTTTTGGAAGTTTAGACGAAAATGATCCTCATCATTATATACCCCAAATTCATACCCTTGCTCTTTATAAAATTTAATAATTTCAGGAAGAGCTTGTAATGTTTGTGCTTTTTCATGCATTAAAACAACTTCTACTTCTTCTGTTGTCTGTTTTTTTACATTTTCGATAATCTGAGTTGGATTATCTTTTAATTTCCAATCATTTGAGTCTACTGTCCAATCCCAAACTTTTATTGCTGCTTCTACAATTTGATTCCGAATTTCCTCTCCCTTTAATCCTGGTGCAGATCCATATGGCGGACGGACTAGTTTAGGAGTTGTGCCCGTAATATTATGGATAAGATCTAACGTTTCTTTCATCTCTGGTACAAATTGTCCCTTTTTGTATAGCTTATCACTATTATGTGTCATACTATGTGCACCAATATAATGTCCTTCTTTTACTGCTCGTTTTACATTTTCCTGAAAACCTGTATTTTGTAAATTACTACCTTGCATAAAAAATGTCGAAGCAACATTTTGCTCTTTTAGTACATCTAAAAATTTCCCAGTCAATTCGCTAGGACCGTCATCAAATGTTAAATAGACAACTTTTCCTACCGGTTTTCCATCAGGTCTTTTTTGTTTTGCTGGTGATGTTTCCTTTTTCTTTTCTTGTTGTTGCGTATTAACTTGTT
This sequence comes from Bacillus sp. AR13-1, assembly GCF_008042285.1. NCBI lineage: Bacteria > Bacillati > Bacillota > Bacilli > Caryophanales > Bacillaceae > Bacillus > Bacillus sp. AR13-1. The sequence continues at coordinate 36,090 of NZ_QNUA01000050.1, read as the reverse complement.
TCATACTTTCATTAGCTACTCCCTTCGCTGGGATAGAGTGCCATTTTCCAATTAAAAAGAAGGTGAAAAAGGTCGTTGCTAAAACAACTCCTAGAGATATTATTACCTTAGTTAATCGACTTGTTTTTTTCTTATTTTGTGATTCTTTCATTATTTTTCGATCCTTTCCCTATTAATTTTCATATTCATTATTTATAAGGCTGAGCCTTTACTCGACTGAATCATTAGTTTCACCCGGTGTTTACAATAAATAGATTAATAGAGATGGATAAAGATAAAATGCAGATAATGTCGAAATCAGTTAAAGAATAGCGTATTGCATCCACTCTTTAGAAAAATATTTGTTTTTAATTTGAAAACTGGATATACACCCAAAATAAAAAATACTACTCTTCCTAATTAAGATTTAGAAAGAATAGTATTTTTCTATTTGCCTATTTTATTACATCGTAAAATAATTAATAATGCCATCCACAATTCCTTTTTGCGATTTTGCTTGGAATTCTTCTGAATTCATTCTTTTTTCATCACTCGCATTAGATGTAAACCCTAATTCTATTAGGATAGCCGGAGAAGAATTTTCTCGTAAGACAAGAAAATCACTGCCTTGAACACCTCGATCTCGGCTGTCTATATTTTGATCAAAAATAGCTTCTTGTACGATCTTAGCTAATTTTTTATCTTTCCTTTTATTAGATCCATAATGAGTTGTTATTCCTTTTACATTTGTATCCTCAAAAGCATCATGATGAATGCTAATATAAAGATCCCCCGCATGTTCTTTCACTACTTTGACACGCGCTTGCAATTCTTCCTTTTGTTTTGTTTCTGAAAGTAAACTCGCATCTTTTTCACGCGTCAATATAACTTTTGCATCCGTTCTTTCTTCTAATTCTTTCTTTATATTTTGTGCTACTTTTAAATTAAGCTCTTTTTCAATCGTTCCAAATTTCTTTCCTTTCGTCCCTCTATCTCCTCCACCATGCCCTGGATCAATTACAATTGTTTTTCCTCTTAATCGTAAATCCTCTTGTGATATATTTTTATGCCCCTTAGCATGTATGAAACTAACTCCTGTGCCCATTATTAATATTATAAATAAAAGCAATGTCACTCTTTTTTTCATTTTAACAATCTCCTTATCAGCTTTTCATTCCCTTTCTAATGAAGATATTAATGAATGCTGATAAAGATAAAATGCAGATAATGTCGATTTTGTTTAAAAATGATAAAAACGTGTAGAATGAAAATTCTACACGTTTTTATTTAAGTAGAAGAAAAATAACACTCCATCTTCTGTATTCGAAACACCATATTCCGCACCATGCAGCTCTAATATATTTTTTGAAATAGCAAGGCCCAATCCTGTTCCACCTTTGGAGCGTTGACGAGACGTATCTCCTCGATAAAAACGATCCCATATTTTCTCTAAATGTTCTAGTTCAATATGTGCTCCTTTATTTTCTACACATACTTTTACACGTTCATTCTCTTCTATTGTAGAAATAATAATATTCTCCTGTTCTGGTGTGTAACGAATCGCATTCGTAATAAAGTTAGTAACCACCTGTTCTATTCGATGTGGATTTGCAACTACCTCAATTTTAGAAAGTTGTTTATGCACATGTAATTGCTTAGCTGTTATATCCGAGGTTAATTGCTCACATATATAATCAATCATCTCATCAATATGGAAAACATCCATTTCCATTTTATACGTACCAGACTCGAATTTTGCTAACTCCAGCATATCAATAATGAGCATATCCATTTTATCTACTTCTTTTGACATTGCTTTAAAGTAATAATCCTTTTTATTACTAGCAACACCATCCTCCAAAATTGAAATACAGCTCTTCATAATACTTAAAGGTGTTTTTAACTCATGTGAAACACCCGCGATAAATTCTTTACGTGTATTTTCTAATTGCTTTTCTTTCTCTATATCTTGCTGCAATTGATTAATATACGAATGCAAAGCCTTAGAAAGTGTATTAATATTTTGTGATAAAGCACCTATTTCATCCTTTGTAGTAATAGGTATCGTCTCTGAGAAATCTAAACCAGCGATTTTTTTTGTAGTATCATTTATTTGTAATAGTGGTTTGGCGATTTTATTTGAATAATAGAACGATATCAAAACGATTAAAATCAAAACAAAGATAATTAAATATACATAATAATCCTTTATCATTTGCACAGCTTCATCAACTGGTTGCAATGATGTCATAGCAAATATATAATTTACCTTACCATCTGCATCTATTGTTGGTTTGATTAATAGTTTATATTTAATATCATTTTCTTCATAATCCACTATTTCTGTAGAAGTAATATTATTTGGTTTTTGATTTAATATTAAATCAACCTGAAATTGTTTTATTCTATCTATTAACACACGATTTCCATAAATAGAGTTACTTCCTACAGTACCCTCTGGTAACTGCACGTTCTTAATACTTCCTGCTAAATATAACTGTGAATTTTCTTTTGAAGATGCGACTTTTGGGCCATATAACTTCTCTGACAACTGCTTGTTCTCCAAACCAATATTCTTCTCTTTTATTGTTAACATCGCAGGGACTACTGCATCACCTTCCTGCACTCCATCGATAATAATATGACTCCCCTGTTCTAAACTATCTTTTATCCTTTGTATATCTTCTAAATTAACAAAACTATACAACGGTATCTGAATTAAACGTTCAGAAAAGGTGTTATTTCCGTTAGGATCTAACTGAATTTCTAAAGAAAAATCACTTGCATATTTTATATTCCCTACCCTATCTAGCGTTGTAATCCATGTCGCATTATCTTGGTAGAAATTTTGTTCCAACTCTTGAATCCTTTTCGCGTCATCTCCAGCTTTTATATATGCCTTTTCAAAGGATTGAATATTCGTTTTAATATCATTAACTTTTCGATTCGAATAATATTGCTTAAAAAATATGGTTTGTCCAATAAAAATAGTCACTAAAATAAGTGTGCATAATGCCGTAGTTAATATAAATAACTTTAATACAATTCCTTTTTTCATACCTGTCCCTCAAATTTATAACCAGTTCGCACAACGGTTACAATACAAGTCGCTTTTTGTCCTAATTTATGACGCAAATTACGGATATGACTATTAACAGTACGATCATCCCCAGCGAATTCATAACCCCAAATTTTAGTGATTAGTTGTTCTCTCGAAATCACAATCCCTTGATTTTGCATGAAATACGTTAATATTTCAAATTCTGTATGTGTCATACTTATGTCTTCCCCATCTACAGTTACTGTACGAGAAGGGAAATGTACATGGATACCACTACTAGTTAATGTGTCTTCAGTAGATACATTAATAGTGGAAGAATATCGGCTTTCAATTAATCGTTTTGCCCTTGCCAATAAAATAGGAGGACTATATGGTTTTGTAACATAATCATCCGCTCCCATTTCAAATCCGAGTAAGGTATCATCTTCATCCACCCGAGCCGTTAGCATAATAATAGGTACATTAGATTTCTTCCGAATTCGCCGGCAAACCGCCCAACCATCTAATTCCGGTAACATAATGTCTAGAATAATTAAATGTACCTCATGTTCTTCAAATATAGATAACGCTTCTTTCCCATCAATCGCCTCTAAGACGTTATACCCTTCGTTTAGTAGGTAATCCTTCATGATTTCACGTAAAATATCTTCATCTTCTACAATTAAAATTGTTCTTTGCATATTTCATCTTCCCCACGATTAATTTTATTTTTATAAAGAAATAGTTCATTTTATATTTTAACCAATTAGAAATCTTTCACTATTTCTGTCACTACTAAATGCAACATAGTTATATCAAGATAATAGCATACTGATATAAAGATAAAATGCAGAGATAACTGTAATTCTTCAACAAATAATGAAACTCATCTTGAATCAAAAAATCCATACAAAAACGCCATCCTTTCTGTATATTTCTACAAACAGGATAGCGCTTTTTCATTTTAAAGGTCGCATTCTATGATAAATTATATTAATAAAGTAATATCAACTATACGTAATAATCGATATTTAATCGATATTAGAACTTATTACTTTATATTTATCTTCTTTTGCAACATCTATAATTGCATCAATTTTTTGTTGTTCATTATTCAGCTCATGTCCTTCGATCCAAACTTTATATCCTATTTCTCCCACTACTCCAACTTTAGTTATAACAACATCTAACTGTTTTTCTTTTTGAAAATATTCAATAGCAGTTGCCTTTGCTTTTTCTTGAGTTTTTGGAAATTCTTTGTCACTTAATGGATCTTTCGTTGTTAATGTAATGTAAGAGACAAAACCAATAATAATTAAAGTTATGGTAGAAAGTCCAACTAAAACTATTTTTTTCATTCTTCTTCATCCTTGTCTATCTTTTTTTAAAGATCAACATAACATTTATCGTTTTTCAATAAAAAAATATTGTATTTTACTATTTTTTTATTGAAAATCTCTATAACTTAGACAAGTATAAAAAGCATTCCTCTCACTATCCTGATCTTTATCTCAACTAATCTATTAAATAATGTAGATTTATAATAGAGTTTGATCATTATTAAAGAAATACAAAAATAAAAACCCCAATTTCTCTATATTAAAATCGAGAAATCGGGGTTTAGTCACTTAAAAATATTTTTTATTTAAAACCAGTAACTAATTAATAGTCCTGCTGATAATAAGAAGCCAAAAATCGTATTTGTCATCGCTGTTGATTTCATTGCGATGCGCATATACCCGGGATCCTTTTTGGAAGCTTTGAATAGCAGAGATTGGCTTTTTCAAACCTAGGAACATAACTAATGCCCAAGGGCTTATATAACCCATCAACACAATTACGGCAATCCATAAATAAGCAATTAAAAAGGCTACAGCTAGTGTTACCACTGCTTTTTCTCTCCCAAGGAGGATTACCAACGTCTTTCTTCCACCTTTAATATCTTCTTCGATATCTCGGATGTTATTCGACATGTTAATTGCACCTACTAAAATTCCAATTGGAATGGAAATCAATATACTTTCAATCGTTATAGTATTCGTTTGAATAAAGAAAGCAATGAGTACAAAACATGTCCCCATTAACAATCCAGAAACTAATTCTCCAAATGGAGTGTACGCAATTGGTAATGGACCACCTGTATATAAATAGCCAACCGCCATCCCAATTAAACCAATGACAACTAACCACCAGCTGCTATTCATACAAATATAAATGCCAATAAATGCTGCTACCACATACAATAAAAGCGCAACTGCTAATACATTTTTTGGCTTCAATCCATGACGGACAATTCCACCACCGATGCCAACAGAATCAGCGGTATCTAATCCACGTTTGAAATCATAGTACTCGTTAAATAAATTCGTTGCTATTTGCAACGCTAAACATGCAACCATCATCGCAATAAATAATAGCCAATGAATTTCGGCAACATAAAGTGATGACACTGTCCCTAAAATTACAGGAGAAAACGTCGCCGTTAATGTATGTGGGCGCGTCATCTTCCATATTAATTTAGCGGAACTAATTTCTTTTTCATTCCCCATAACTCTGTTCAATCTCCCTACATTTTAAGTATAAATTACTAGCAGTATCTTTCTATCTATTTCTTGATTCACATCCATTAATTATATCAAATAAATGATACCCCTCCTAACAAATCTAATAATAGTAAAGTGAAAAATTAAAAGTTGAATTACTATTAAGCTAACAAAACTAAATTTCTTTAAATGTGGTACCGTCACCTGCCCATCAACTTAAGAAAACAGATCCACCTTAAACGAAAAAACGAGCTTTTTTATTGCAAGTTAGGGCAAAACCTCATTCTGGAGGTAGCTCTATTTTCTTAGCTTGATAGCGATGTGATGTAAAATTAAGATTGTTCAAGTCGGAGCAAGGCACTCTATGATTGATTTCATTTTATAAGAAATCCACTGCAGAAAAAGAAAAATTTTATTTAGGAACTAATACCTCACATCCAAAAACAAGTGATACATGTACTAATTCTTATTTAATTTCATTTTTTATTAAGGCAGATTAAAAATGAATTAAAGGTGTGTGAAAAAATGGAGGAATTAAATCAAGTTTTAAACACTTCTGAAAAAATTCAGATAGATAATGAAAGTACATCAGATGTAGAACAATTATTAGACTGTTCTACTCCTTGTCAAAACGTCATAAATACTTCTGGGACAATTAGATTAACGGCCGGTACGAGTAATCCTTCATCAATTATTTTTCCAGAGCCATTACATGTTGGTGATACTTTCCCTGTAATTACAGATCCATTTTATTTAAAACTTAATGTTGCTCAATGTGATGCTCAAGCATCTGTAACTACTCCTTGTGGTGTTATAGAATGTAATGTTTCTGTATCTCAAATTACTGCAGTTGGAAATTTACCATTCTATTTTGGATTTCCAGCTCAATTTTTTCCATGTACAGGTCCAAGAACAGGATTTAGTGCATATTTAAATGATGTTGTACAAATAAACAATGTTCTTTGCTATAACTGTGATGGATCTTTACCTCTATTATGTGTAAATGGACTTTCACAAGTAAATGGTACAGCAACTTTAGTAAGCATTCGTCGAGATAGTTCTTATATATATTTTGATTTTAATGTGGAGATTGTCTTACCTGGTTGCTAAAAAATAAAAAGCACTTATCTTTTTTTGAAGTGACCCCCAAAATCGGAACACATATCAAAATACCTAAACCACCTGTTCCCTATATTCTTTAGGGGATAGGGAACAGGTGGTTTGATTTTTCTTGAATTCGCACACAATTGTAGTATTTTTAATTCCAAGTGTCTCTATAATGGTACGATTTGAATACCCATTCTTTTTCATTTGAATCACTTTCCACTTTATTTCTTCAGAGTAATGAACTCTTGTCTTCAAACGAAAAACACCTCCTGAATTCGCATACTTAATATGCAAATTCAGGAGGTGTTTTTTCATGTACCACTATTCGGATTCACTTCACTACAGCAAGCACCCTATTATTACGCCAATAAAAAAGAATTCAAATTACTTCCAAACAACACCTCGCCTCTCGTATTCCATTCTATATTCAACAGCAGCTGCAATTTTTGGACTTGCAAACCTTTCCGTGATCCAAAGACCTAAATCAATTCCTGAAGTAACTCCTCTTGCAGTAATAATATCGCCTTGATCCACAATTCTGTAATGAAGAAGTTCTGCTCCATATTGACTAATTTCATTTTGCGCCAAATGATGCATTGTTGCCTTTTTATCATTCAATATACCGGATACAGCTAGTAACATACCTCCTGTACAAACTCCAGCAACAATTGTTCCTTCATCGTGCATCTCTCTAATCATTTTGGTCAAATTACCAAGCTCTGCTTGCTTTCGTGCCCCATGTTCAGCTTTATGATTCCAGCCACCACCAGGTACAATTAACAAATCTGGACGATTATCCATTCGTAAAAAATCATGTAATTTAACCGTAACTCCAAACGAAGTAGTAACCTCTTGTTTTGGTTCACTAGAAACTAATTCAACCGTAAACGGAGCCCCTTCTTCTATCGCTCTTTTCAATACCTCAAAAGGTGCAAAGGAGACAAGCTCTCCAAAACCGTCAAACACTACAATTTGTATTTTCATTTTTAGAACACCTCATATGCTTTGTTTTATAAATCCCAAAAGAGAAGAAATGTTATCTACAAATTAAAACAATGAAGACAACCTTTCTCCCCTTACTCTATAAACTTTCAAATGTTCCTCTAATTCTCTCCCGTCACCTAATAGACTCATCGTCTTTTTAACGAAGTTCCAATTTAAACTACCGGATAACCATAGCAACGAAGAAAGTCTTTTATAATCATTTGAAGTTAAAATGTTATTAGCTTTATACCCTTCTAAAAATGCTCTAGCAACTTCCGGACATACTTTATGCGACTGTATTCCTTTCGTTCGAGAGTACCATTTTATTAAAAAGGCTAACCCTTCAATACGGTCAACATAACTAATAGATTCAAAATCTACAATTCCTTTTACCTGTTGACTTGAGCCCCATAAAACATTCAAAGGATTTAAGTCTGTTTGTACAATAAACTCTAATTCACTCGTATATGCGCAGTCTATATGATATTTAGCAAGATCTATATACTCCCGCAATTCCTTACATGCGCTTGTCTTGCTTTCTAACATATTAATAAACTCAACATACCCATCCAAATGAGATTTCTTCTGAAAAATCGCGCTTTGAAATGCACTAGAAATATCATGAACCTTTCTTGCTTCCTTTCCAAATGCTTCTGCGATAGCTTCCGTACAGAGTGTAATATGTTCTCCTTCAATCCAATTAGACAATATAAATCGGTATTGTTCATCATTCCAAGCGACTAATGTAAATGACTCCCCTGACCTATTTTTATTAATTTGCATAAAAAGGACTCCATGCTCGCGTAAATAATACGTAAAACGTACTTGCTCTATCAGTTGTTCGTTTGATAACGCCCCAAAAGCTGGATTGATTGTTCGCTTGCTATTGATAAACCGTGCGGAATATCGCTTTCCATTCACCATAATTTTATAGTGTAAATCTGTATTCCAGCTATTTTTATGTAGCTCTTCTTCCACTGCTAGTGAATGAATTTCTTTAAAATAATTTATTAATACGTCTTTTATTATGTGTTTCACCCTTTTTTCCTTTCATGTGAAAAAATTTTTATTACACGCTATTTTTTATGATTACTATCTCGATTACTCTAAAAACCAAAATTTTATTCATTGTTAATTACCAATAGTGTTTTTTTCTATATATAAATTTAATAGAGACAGACTACCATTCTAACTATATCATTCTTACATAATATTCTGCATTCGTTGAGATAGTTGTTGTAAACCAATGCAGTAGTGACTATGTATAGAAAAAGAGCCAATCCCCTATACGATAGAAGATTGGCTCTTTCCTTTATTTACTCCCCTGTTTCAGAAAATCGCTTTATACGTTCTCCAATTTCATCGCGAACACGTTGAAATTCAGACCATTCTTTTCCTGCTGGATCATCAAATCCCCAGTGAACACGATTAACGTGAGGAGGTGTCGAAGGACAAACAGAATCCGCATGGCTACAAAGGGTAACAACTAAATCAGCGTTATTTAAAATATTTACATCAATTATATCCGATGTTTGATTCGTTATATCGATATTTACTTCTTTCATCGCTTTAATAGCATTTGGATTTACTCCGTGTGCTTCGATTCCTGCAGAATATACATTCCACTTATCGCCTAAATATTGTTTGCCCCATGCTTCTGCCATTTGGCTTCGGCATGAATTTCCTGTGCATAAGAAATAGATTGTCTTTTTGTTTTTCATGTTGTTTTCCGCCTTTATTTTTAAATTATACTGGTTGATCATTAAAATATTTACGCTTAAACCAAAAAGCAACGTTTACAAGTGCAATCATTACAGGTACTTCAACTAACGGCCCGATAACAGCTGCAAATGCTGCGCCTGAATGAATACCAAACACACCAACTGCTACAGCAATCGCTAACTCAAAGTTATTACTACCTGCTGTAAATGCTAACGTTGTAGTCACCGGATAGTTTGCACCAATTTTTCTTCCCATAAAGAAAGAAACAAAAAACATTACAATAAAATAGATTAATAACGGAATTGCTATTCTTACTACATCTAATGGTACGCTAACAATCATTTCCCCTTTTAAAGAGAACATAACGATGATTGTAAATAGTAATGCAAGTAATGTAAGTGGACTAATCTTCGGTATAAACACCTTTTCATACCATTGTCTTCCTTTTAACTTAACGAGTACAAAACGTGTCAACATACCTGCTATAAAAGGAATTCCCAAATAGATAAATACTGATTTCGCTACTTCTCCCATTGTAATATCGACAATAGCCCCTTCAATTCCTAACCATTCTGGAATGACTGTTACAAACACGTATGCATAAACAGAGAAGAATAACATTTGGAATACGGAGTTAAAAGCCACTAAACCTGCTGCATACTCTTTATCCCCATCTGCAAGGTCGTTCCAAACAATTACCATTGCAATGCAGCGTGCTAAACCAATCATAATGAGTCCGACCATGTATTCTGGCTTATCTGGAAGAAAAATAATTGCTAAAACAAACATAAGTACAGGACCAATAATCCAGTTTTGCACTAAAGATAAAACCAATACTTTTACATCTTTAAATACCCGGCCCATTTCCTCGTAACGAACTTTCGCCAACGGTGGATACATCATGACAATTAAACCAACAGCGAGCGGGATGGACGTCGTTCCAACTTGTAATGTATTTAGTCCGTCTACTACACTAGGAAACACAAACCCTAAACCAATCCCAACAGCCATAGCTAGAAAAATCCATAGTGTTAAATATCGATCTAGAAAAGATAAACGTTTCATTTTATTTTCCATCTCCTATTAACAACAAGAATTTTTATCTACTACGTTAGAAGTCGTGCAACAAGATGGATCTTCAATTTTATGAACATCACTATGTGCTTTTGTATAAAAGAATTCCCACTCGTTACCATCAGGATCCGTTACCCAAAACTTATCTTGAACTGCATAGCAACAAGTCGTATCCATCTCATCACGCGCAAAGAAACCTTCTTTTTCTAATCTTTCTTTATGTAATGTAATTTCTTCAGCAGTATCCACTTGGAAACCGAAATGATTTACCTGATTTCCCTTCACTTCATCTCGTACGTTCAGCGTGAAATTAAGTCCTGGCATCTCTAATAAAAATTTTGCATAATCTACTTTCACCTTAACTGGTGACACATCAAATACCTTTTCGTAGAATTCGATAGACTCCTCTAAATCCGTAACATTTATACCAACGTGAACATATCTCATAGCTTACTCCTCCTCTTTATATGTTATTAATCAATTTTTTTTGATTAATAGTATAAAATTTTAACAACAGCTACCTTTTCCTGTTTTTCTAAAAATACAGCACAATTCTTCTGATAATAAATTATTTACTTCCGCATCATTTAAATCATAATAACTCCACGTGCCTTTTGTTTCTTTTACAATTAAACCTGCATCTAATAAAATCTTTAAATGATATGACAACTTAGATTGCGTCATTTCAAAAATCTCTGTTAAATCACATACACACGTCTGGCCTCGCTGACAAAGCTCATACATAATCTCTAAACGCTTTTGATCCGCCAACGCTTTAAACTTTTTTTCATAGAGCTGAAAATCTTGTGCCACCGTAGTTCACTTCCCTTCATCAACTTTTTTTGATATTTATAGTATATACGCTGATTAATTTATTACGCAACTAATTAATCAAATTTTTTTGATTTATAAAAACTTCCTCACATCATATCTTTGCTACAACTAAAAAGGACCATAGCCTTTTCAAAAATAAAAAACTATGGTTCTTTTTACAACTTGATAGTTACAATATTTCCGAGGAATGGAGTCTCTATAACTGTTTTAAATTTTAATTTGACCATTATAGAGTAGTGCCCCATCACCATCAAGCTAAGAAAAACAAATACCCCCAAATGAAAAAAATCGATATAACTCTTCGGCAAATAAAGATAACTCTTGTTTTTGGTGCATATTCATAAAAAGCACGTCACCCTTTCTCATTAACATAAGAGAATAGTAATGTGCTTTTAATTTCAAAAATAGTCTAAATCCTTAAGTTGATGGTTGTGGGGCGGGACCCCATACCCATCAACTTAAGAAAAAGAAATGCCCCCAAAACGAAAAAATGAGCGGCTTCTCAAAATAGCTATCTGTAGAGAAAGAAAATTTTAATTTAGGGGGATATGAAAATATTAGCTTGATGGGTATGAAGTAGTGCCCCTATAAACAAAATCCTCCAGAAACATCTAAAATTTGCCCTGTTACCCAGCGGCTATCAGAAGAAGCAAGGAATGCTACTACATCTGCAATATCTTCAACTTGCCCTATTCGTCCGAACACAGATGAATTCGTAGCAAAATTTCGTATTTCCGGATTATCTAGCAATTTCGCATTTATATCTGTCTTCGTATATCCAGGCATAATTGCATTCACTGTTATACCTCTTTCTCCAAGATGTTTAGCTAGAGGAAGTGTCATCGTATTTAGTGCACCTTTACTTAAACCGTATGCAATGGACCCTGCAAAACCAAGTCTTACTTCAGCTGATGAAATGTTAACAACTCGCCCCTCCGCTCGTAATAACGGTAATGTTTGCTGAATTAAGAAGAACGGTGCTTTAATATTTACAGACATAATTTCATCAAAAACTTCTTCTGTCGTATTTTCAATTGTTCCTTGTGTACCTATCCCTGCATTGTTTACTAAAATATCAATCTCTGATGTACCAACTCTTATTTGTAATTCATTCTTCAATTGTTCTACTATCTTTTTGACACCATCAATTGAATTGAAATCCGCTTCAATTAAGAATGCCTTTCCTCCATTTGATTCAATCTCACTAATTGTTTCATCTGCAGCTGCTTTATTTCGGCCATAGTGAATTGCAACTAATACACCGTCGTTTGCCAATCTCATCGCAATCGCACGACCAATACCGCGACTCGCCCCTGTTACTAACGCTACTTTCCCATCAAGATTCTTCATTTTTTCCACCCTTCCTAAATTTCCGTTTGATAAAGTGAAACTTTAATCAGTGGGGGTTTTCTTCATCCCCCACTGATTATCAGCCCTCACCAATCGGGCTTTTACGGGCAGTTAATCTCTCACCTAACCACTTTGCTCCAGCTGAATTTTGAGGTGGGAGTTTTACTGCCCGCAAATAGCGGGATAAATCCTATACTTATATTTTTAAGCAAATACTAATAATTTTAAATATAGATTTATAGGTAATTTAGTTCCTTCACTTATGATATTATAGTTATAATTTACGATTTACTTTAGAAAATAAAAAGGGGGGCTATCCAATGCAAAACGCAGTAAAACTAGATGAAATTGACCATAAAATTATGAACTTGTTGTATGAAAATGCGAGAATTTCTGTTTCAGAAATAGGACGTATTATATCCATGACGCAGCCTGCTGTAAAAGAACGCATTAACAAGCTTGAAGATCAAGGGGTTATAGCTGCTTACCGAACGAAATTTGAGCCTTCCAAAATTAATAAAAACATCCAAGCATTTATTATGTTCAAAACGAGTCAATGCTCTGATTTCATCCAATATTGTAATGCCGCTCCTGAAGTAACAGATTTATATCGAATTAGCGGGGAATTTAATTATATGATGAAAGTCATGAGCGATTCGATGGATTCTCTCGCTGCATTTTTAGACTCTTTAATGCAATTTGGATTATCATCTCCTTTAATTGTTTTAAAGAGTGAATTTGAAGAGAAATTGTCGTTCTGATAAAAGGATACGTATTAACCTCCGCTAACATTAAAAGTTGCTTCTTTGTGAGAGAAATCAAAAAACAAATGATATAATCTATTTAAAATCAAATGATCAAACACAATTGTTATAGATGGTTAGGAGAAAATTAATGAACGAAAAAACAGGCTATGTTTGTAAATTTTGCGGAGTATTTCACGATGAACTCCCTATATGTTATGGGAATGAGGCTCCCGATTATTTTTACTATATCCCTGAAGAAGAGCTAGAGAGTCGAGTTGAAATGGATGAAGATCTATGTGTAATTGATGATGAATATTTCTTTATGAAAGGTTGTATTGAAATTCCAGTTTTAGATGGAGAGGGACCTTTTATATGGGATGTATGGGTATCTTTAAGTGAAACAAACTTCCAAAAGACGCTTGATTACTGGGAAACGAAAGGAAGAGAAAACGAATTAGAGCCAATGTTTGGTTGGTTATCTACCCAACTTCCTTGTTATCCAGATACAGTAAGTTTAAAAACAATGGTTCATACTAGAGAAATCGGTTACAAACCTTATATTCAACTCGAACTAACAGACCATCCATTATCTATTGAACAAAAAGATGGTATTAAACTAGATCGCATCCAAGAAATTGCTGAAGAAATTTGTTATCAAAATAACGAAGAAATAAATGATTAGTAAATAAAAAAGAACATTGAAAAATCAATGTTCTTTTTTATTGCATTTTCACTTATTAATCAGATTTCTCTTTGAAAAGAGAACACTCAACTGTATTTTAACCACCTACCCCTGATTCCTCTGCTCCTCCCTAAACTCCTCCTTCACCTTTTCTAACAAACCTTCTTCTGTAATTAATCGATACGCCGTATTTGCTAGTGCTTTTGCGGATGTAATTAGCGCTTTATCTCCTAATTCTGAACGTGCCGCTTCTCTAAATTCATTCGTATGTGCAATTAAGTCATCTGGACCGATTTTAATGTACGGATGAATTGTCGGTACGACTTGGCTTACATTTCCTGCATCTGTTGAGCCAATTCCTACTCTTTCTTTACGGTTTACATCTTCACCTAGTAGTTCTAACTCTTCCGCTACAACGTCATTAAATGTTTTTGTTACGAGTAGTTCATCGATTTCATTTTGGAATTGATGAATTTTTACTTTTGTACCTGTTGCTAACGCTGCTCCTTGTGCGATGTTTCTTACTTTCTCTGTTACTTCCGCACATCTTTTTCTCGTTGCTGCGCGGATGAAGAACCTTGCTGCGGCGTAGTCAGGAATAATATTAGGTGCTTTCCCGCCCTCAGTAATAACACCATGAATTCTCACATCTGATGGGAGTTGTTGGCGAAGTGCATTAATACTGTTATACAGCTGGATAATCGCATCTAATGCGTTAATTCCTTCTTCTGGTGAGGCCGCTGCGTGAGCTGTTTTTCCGTAAAAATGAAAATCTAGTGGATCAACTGCTAGTGACGGACTCGTTGGAGCTGTTTTTCCGCTCGGATGAATCATAAGCGCCGCATCAATGTTTTTAAATAAGCCAGCTTTCACATAACTCGATTTTGCGCTACCATTTGGCCCGCCCTCTTCTGCTGGTGTTCCGAACACGACAACTTCTCCGCCGATTTCCTCAAGCGTTTCTGATAACGCGATCGCTGCTGCAACGCTAATTGTTCCGATTAAATTGTGACCACACGCATGACCGAGTCCTGGTAAAGCATCATACTCAGCTAAAAATGCGATAACTGGTCCTTGTTTCCCGGAACTTTTTCGCGCGATAAATCCTGTTTCATGACCAGCTATATTGTGCTGCAATTGAAATCCTGCGCTTCCTAACAACAAACTTAACGTTCTTGATGCGTAAAACTCTTGGTTACCAATCTCCGGATTCGCATGAATATTATGACTTGTTTCTATGTACTTTTCCTTATTTCTTTCTATACTCTCTTCAATTGTTTTTCTTTGTGACGTTACTCCTGTCGCTCCCATTTTTCTTCCTCCTTTTATTTTCACGTAAAAAAGCCTCTTTCTAAAAGATAGAAAGAGGCTTCTGTATATACAGTCAAAATGAGCTTCTTTCTTATCTTTCAAGTTACCTTGCTGGAATTGGCACAGTATTCATAAAGAATCCGCTGCCGAGGTGTCATAGGGCCAGTCCCTCTACCTCTCGTGATAAGAATTTTCATAAAATTATATTAAATTATTTTCATTCTAAGTTCATTCCAGACAAAAGTCAAGGAATTCCTATATGAATTTACCGAATATCTAAAAACCCTTTTAATACGCCAATTGTTTCAGGTGCTTGTAATCTTGCACATATGTACGGAAATTCCATACTACCTTCAAACATCATTTGAGATGTAAGAGGTGCTCCTGCCCAAAAGATTTCATCATCGATTACGATAAACGGGAATGCTTTATTTTGTCTTTGTAACTTTACATTTTTTAACGGAACTGGTCCATCACTATACACTGTTATTTGCGCATTTGTACGCATTAACGCTTGCCAGACTCGCTTATCCACTTGCTTTGTACTTGGAAGTGAAATAATAATTTTTCGTTTTGCGGCTAAAATATCTTTCAATAACCCTTTCGGCTCTTCAAGATTCATTTCCATAAACCAGCGTAAACGTTTCGAAATTTTCCGCTCCCACAATTGTCTTGATGTCGTGCGATCATATACATCTCCGTGACGTTCTATATGAGCTGTTAATTGTGATAACGCTTGTTTTCTCGAAAGATTTTTACGCATGTAGTGGCAATCTGATAATTGAATGAACTTCCCTCTCGCTCTCGTAACTGCAACGTTGACGAGGCGATGATTTTTATGGTCAAAGAATAACACGCCAGGTCGTTCTTGCGGATAACTATCTACCGTATCAAAAATCATCATATCTCTTTCAGACCCTTGAAACTTATGAACTGTCGCCGCTAAAACTGGTATGTTTTGATATTTCGTTTTCTGCAACATTTCTCTAATGCACGTTGATAAAAAGCGGGACTGTGCCCTGTAAGGCGTAACTACACCGATAGATTGAACACCGTCTAACAATCCAATTAACATCATTTGCATCGCTACTAAACCAGACATAATATTAAAACGAGAACCGGAAGCAGCGTCTTTTAAAGAAAAGGCTCCCATTAAGCTCGTATCAAATAAAACACTCGCCTCATTTGCGAACGGTTGCAGTTTCGCAAGTTCTTTACGCTCTGAAACAGATGGATGATCGTATACTCTGTTTTTATAAATAAATGAATTCGTAAACTTCGATATATCCGTATGCATACGTCTTTGCTCCTGCAGCATAAAAAGGTTCGGATGTGCTTCTGATTTATTTACAGAATCAACAATCCCTGCATGATAAAACATATCTTCACCGAGCCATTTTCGAACGAGTTCATGGTTCGCCATCGCAATCGGAGGTAACTGTAAAAAGTCACCACAAACGACAATACGTTTCCCAAGTGAAGCAGCTAATGCGATTTGCGGAACATAAGCCATACTTACTTCATCTACGACAACTAAATCAAATGTACGCTCATAAATAAGTGAATCAATTGCACATTTCGATAAAGTCGCACCGATTACTTTCGCATTTTCAATGTATTCTTTTTCTACTTCTTTAATTTTCGCTTTTTGCTTTCGAAGATCACTTTCAATCTCTTGTATACGCTTCTTATCAGCAGAAGTCGCTTTATATGATAAAATCTTTTCACGAAGATCTTGTCGTGTCTCTTCTAAATAGAGTCTTTCTTCTCCCCAAGATCCATTCGTCGTTTCAACTAACTTCGATGCAAGTAACGTTTCATGATTTCGTATATGTTCATGTTGACTATAACCGTAACGAACAATTTCGCCAGGCGTCCATTTCTTTTTCTTCTCAATTTGCTTCGTTACCTCGCTCATTAATACGTCTACTGCCGCATTACTATGAGCTAACACAAGTACCGATTTTCCTTTTTGATAATGAGCCGAAATAATACGTGATAAATTGTACGACTTCCCTGTTCCCGGTGGTCCCCACACGTACGTTGTTGGATTGTAAAAAGAACGATACGCCAATTCATTTTTCGTATTTTTCATCTTTTCAAGATGTTTCGGACTGCTCGTCCCATCAACAAGACGCTTTATACGATTACGTTTTAGCTTATCTTTATGTGCCTCTTTCAATCGCTCTTGTAGTTGTTCTAACAATTGCCACGGTTCACTGTATAAAACCGCTTCTCGTATTTCACCTTGTATATAATCATTTAATTTCAGTTCTATTTCTAATCCATGTACAGATAATACTTCCCCCGTCGCTTCCTCACCATCGAACTCAATTCGAATTGGTGAACCTTCAGGTAAGCTTACTTCCGAAATAAGCTGAAATACGTATACTGTACTTTCATAATCTGTATATAAAAAACGACCGTTCATGATAGAAATTTTACTACCACCTATCGTTTTCCAATGTTTAATTTCATACGCTAATGCATAATGCCACTCTTTCATCGTTGCCGATAATGAAGGAGTTTGAGTAGTTGTATTCATCGTATAATCTCCTTCCTTCTCCCCAAACATACTTTCTCACTATACCATATAACACGCTAAAATTTGTAAGGTTTTTATCTTGCTTATTTTCTTAATTTTCAATAATATATTGTATATAATTTTCAGAAAGAAGGAATCTACATGCCAGTTAGAAGAATAGAACACGTTGGACTTATGGTTGCAAACTTAGAAACATCTATTTCATTTTATGAAGAAGTAGTCGGCTTACAGCTCATTAAACGTATGGGGCACCCGAATCCAGACTTAAAACTCGCTTTTTTAGGTGTAGAAGAATCGAAGGAAACGATACTCGAACTCATTGAAGGCTACAACTCTTCTCTTCCGGCAGAAGGAAAAGCACATCATATTTGCTTTAAAGTGGATTCATTAGAGGATGAAATCGAAAGACTAAAGAAACACAAAGTAACCTTTCTACTAGGAGAAGAAATTGAAACATTACCAGATGGAACACGTTACATATTCTTCGCTGGCCCTGACGGAGAGTGGATTGAGTTTTTTGAGACGGAGAGATAAAGTGAAACTTTAATGAGGTGGGTGTCCATTCCTCCTTTTTTATCCCACACCAATCGGGCTTTTGTGGGATAAAAAAGAGCCGGAATTTGGTCTTATCCCTGTCAAGTAGACAGTATTAAAAACCCCTTCAACCTGAAGACTCACCTAGATTAAAAAACAATCATTTTGTTAGGAGTAAGGAATGATAAATACAATCTATATTATTGTTTTTTGGATACTTATACTATTCCCAATCCTGTATGTAATCATGATAAAGCATTGGAATATAAAAGTAGTTGCCGTATTTATTGGAAGGATTCTATTAAGTATCGTCTTTTTCTTAAATGGAATGTATGTAGGACTGCAACGAAATTGGGCAGAGCCCCCTATGAAACAGAATGGGATTTCTTTATAAAGTCTTTATTAAATGGAAAAACTGATGCACTTATACACTTGTTACTTCTAATTATTATCGTTACTTTCGGCTTAATAATTATATTTTTTCATAGAAATAAAAAGAAATAGGGTGTTTTCCCTATTTCTTTCTTTACTGGGGTACCGCCCATAACCATCAAGCTAAGAAAAGCGAATACCCCAAAACGAAAAAAATGACCTGAATTCTCATAAATAACTGTTGTAGTGATATAAAATTTTCGTTTTAGGGATACTTCAAAATATTAGCTTGATGAACATGGGGACGAGCCACTAAAATACAATTCCGCTAGAAATTTCCGCTCTATATTCCCTTTTATTTATGATAGTTGATTAACAACACTTTCCAAAAATTTGTCTACCTCTTCTTTTGATGTATCCGGTGTATGATAACCAATCGTAAATGTAAGTCTCCCATTATAAAAGCTTGCACCCATTGAAAAGAATGGCGCATACATAATGGGTGATGTCATATACCCGTCCTCAGCTTGAACTTCACCAAACTGAATAGGTTCATCAGCGATCACCCCGAAATTTGTCAGTAACGGCAACGCCATCCCCATCTGTAAAGCCTGCTCGTATTGCTGATTATACATTTCCTTCACCACAGATAGCTTCATACCTGCCAGTAGCTCCATTCCTGCTGCTGAAGACAGACCTGGATTTTGAGACTTTATTTTATCCATTGATTGTTTAATTCGAACGAGAGTCTGATTAAATGATTCATTATCCTCCATTTTAATCACTGGCATTTCCATGCCGGATAAGTTGCAAATAGCACCAGTTGTATAATTAGGCAGATATCGACGTAAATCAATTGTTAAACCGATCATTTTTTCTGCGGTGCGAGGTTCTGCATACACAGTGAAATGTGATAAAGCTCGGAAGTAGGCAGTCATGATTACATCATTCAAGGTAGCCTGTTGTGCTTTTGTCCATTGGGTTAGACGTAGAGATTGCTCATGGCTCAACCGCCGTACAGACATTTGAGGGGATTTATTTTTGTTGGGTTGAGATGGAAAAGACCATAACGATGCCTGTTGTTCTTGGCTAGGACGATACGCGCTTTTTATGTCCGATATTCCAGCATATTTGAATACATGTGATTGATCTCGAAAACTCTCATTTCCCTCACCAAATTCCTTCATAATTTGATTCTTAGATTGTCCCAAGGAAAGTTGAGTATAAATTGCTCCAAGCAAATTAATATATTCCTTGACCCCTGCGCCATCTGAACATAGATGAGATAATTTCACAACTAACATATCTGTTGTAGTACCTCGTAATAATTTTGTTTGAACCATAGGCCCCTGAATACGATCACCGGGTTCCTTAATAAAATCTATTGCCATTATTTCAAGTTCTTGATTATTTCCTTCTGCAAAAAGGCAAATAGGTGAGTTAGTGGCAGATGAATGTTCCTCCCAGTAAGGGATATCATTTTCTACAAACCGGCTGTTCAAAACCGGCTGCAATTGTAACGTTATCCTTACTGATTGTTCAAGTATTTCCTTTGATATACCTACAGGAAAATAAAGAACTGCATTAATTTGTTGATCTGCAGAATAAAGACCTAATACATAATTCATTCGATCTTGAGGTGTTACTGAAAACTTTCTTTGTTCCATAATTCCGTCCCCCTTTTAAGACTTTTTTTGCATAACCTTATTCTCCATATGGTTGTAAATTTTCTTCAAGAGTAAATAATTATTATTTTTTGAACTTTTCACAAAAGTATCTTTTCCGTACTGGTTCCATTCTTTTTACGGCTCTTTGTAGGTGATATAACCATTATTTTATTATTATTAACACTTCCTACCTCCCTCTTAAAATCAAACGAAAATCGATTTAGTTTATATATATACAAACATTTTACAATGTCGTTTGGTAATTATCAATAAAAACAAATTATTTTTATGTCTGTTAATAAAAAAAATAATATAATACGTTTAGGTGTTACTTCATAATAAAAAGGTTGATGGGCATGGAGGACCACCAACCTTTTATCATATTGCTTTAGATGTTTGTATTCATTATTACATTGTTTACGAATAACTCCTGTTTGCACTTGTATCACCTCATCATTTTCAAACTTCCAAACTAACTAGGTCTTCATAAAGTGAAACTTTAATCAGTGGGGGGTTTTGTCCATCCCCACTGATTATTAGCCTTCGCCAATCGGGCGTTTACGGCCAGCAGGGCTCCCACCTAACTCCTTTGCTCCAGCTGAATTTTGAGGTGGGAGTTTTACTGCCCACAAATAGCGAAAAAAAGGAGCCGGAATTTTGGCCCCTTTTTTCGCAAGTGCAGCAATGGTTTGAAGAACCGTAACCTTCAACCTAAAAATTTACCCAGATTAAAAAACAATCATTTTGTGAGGAGTAGAAAATGATGAATACAGTCTATATTTTTGTTTTTTAGATGAGTGTATTTCTTAACTTGATAGCGATGTAGCTGGCCCCTTTTAGAATAGTAGAGTATAAACGTGAAAAAACTTCTAACAAATTTTGTTAGAAGTTTTTTAAAATACGTGATATTTTATTTATCAATATTTCTTCAGTCTTCATTATTGATTTCTATCGTGCCTGTTCTAGCACTAACCTTTAAAATATTTAATAGATTCTCAGGTGTCTTGATTTCCACTTCATATTCAAATTTAGATTGTGCTAAGTTGTCATCTTCTAATTCGAATTCTTTTTTCACATTAATAATTTCTCCATTTGTATGAGCTAAAGAAATTTCACGAACTTGTTTCTCTGTATAGTTTTCATTCTTTTTCGCATAATTGTAACCCATACCATAATATCCACCAACAATAGCGATACCGATTATTAAAATAGCAATTACACTTATAATTATTTTCTTTTTATGTTTTAACATTTCCATCCACTCCTTAATAATTAATCATTTATTCCAAATCTTGCTTCAAGTACATTTTCTGCTTGCTCTAATTGATCTTCAAGTATATCTTGTTCTCTTTCTTGTATTTGATATTGTTCAACAGTTATCGTCCCAGCGTGAAAATCTGCTTCTAGCTGATCATCAGATAGATCTATCTTGTCATCTAATTGGTCAATTTCTTTTTTTGCTGCTAAGTACGTATTTAAGTTATCTTCTTTTGCTCCAACTGGTTTCGTATTATTTGCCTTTTCTACAATAGATGTGACTTCGTTTTTGAAATCTTGTGTTTGCTTAGTATCATTCATAGCAGGCCCTGTTTTGTGTGGTTCGTGTTGTAGTTGCGTACCTTCTTTTTGTGATGTATCGTTTTCTACTTTCAGTTGTTGTATTTCTGTATCGTTATCAGCTTGAGTAGAACAAGCTGTTAAGAATAAACAAGACATTGCTCCAATCATCATCCATTTTCCCATTATGTTCTCCTCCCTTTACATGTGCACCTTATCCATGTCCTTATATTACTGAACAAACATTAAAGGAAGATTAATGTGCCAAAAAATAAAGTGAAACTTTAATCAATGGGGGTTTTGTCCATCCCCCACTGATTATCAGCCCTCACCAATCGGGCTTTTACGGGCAGCAGGGCTCCCACCTAACTCTCTCGCATTCGCCGAATTTTGAGGTAGGAGTCTTACTGCCCGTTAATGCGGGATAAAATGATATAATTAAATAGTTTCTAATCTTTCTTTAATGTTTCGGAATTATAGTGATACATATAAATAAGAAGAAAAGGAGAATGTTAATGCGAGTTCTTATTGTCGAAGATGAAAAAGACTTACAAAATATATTGGTAAAACGATTAAATGCAGAATATTATAGTGTCGATGGATGTGGGAATGGAGAAGATGCTTTGGATTATATAAGCATGGCTACCTACGATTTGATTGTGCTTGACATTATGATTCCCGGAATAGATGGTTTACAAGTATTACAAAGATTACGTGCGGACAATAATACAACTCCTGTCTTGCTTCTTACAGCTAAAGATACAATTGATGATCGCGTAACAGGACTCGACTTAGGTGCGGACGATTATTTAGTAAAGCCCTTTGCTTTTGATGAGCTGTTAGCAAGAATTCGAGTGTTGATGCGAAGAAAAACAGGAAATACATCTAATGTGTTTGAAATCGCTGACCTAGTGGTGGATTGCAATATGCATAAAGTAACAAGAGGAGATCAAGTTATCAATCTTTCCAGTAAAGAATTTGCTATTTTAGAATATATGATTCGTAATAAAGAAGTTGTGTTGACACGAGATAAAATTGAGCAACATGTGTGGAATTACGACTATGAAGGTGGCTCGAATATTATTGATGTTTACGTCCGCTATCTTCGCAAAAAAATTGATAGCCAGTTTGAAACGAAGTTAATTCATACAGTACGAGGAACTGGTTACGTATTGCGAGTAGAATCATGAAAAGACTATCAATAAAAATGAGAGTGACCCTATGGTATACGGGGCTAGTTGTAATTATTATGGCACTCGTGTTAGCTTTTATTTTAACTTCTTCAGATAAAGTTTTGCTTTTTAATATGAAAAATCAATTGAAGAGCACAGTAAAAGAAAGCATTGAAGATATCGAATATAAGCATGGACAGTTAAAGATTGACGATGAATTTGAGGCCTTAGAAGATGGAGTAAATATCATCATTTATAGTAAACAAGGTGAGCTGATGGCAGGACATAATCCAACAACCTTTAATAAAAAGGTATCGCTTAAATCCGATGAAATACAAACCATTAAAGACGGTAATAAGGAATGGATAGTATATGATTTTCTCCATAATGTAGGCGGCGATGAGCAAGTCTGGATTCGTGGCATAATGACCATGAATCAATTATCATCAACCATGAATACGCTTATTGTGGTAACACTCATCTCATTTCCATTACTTATTCTCATTGCGGCAGTGGGAGGATATTTTATTACGCAAAGAGCGTTTCGACCTGTGCAACAAATGAGTGATTCAGCCAGTGAAATTGGTGATGGTAAAGACCTTTCGAAGAGAATTAATTTACAAGGTTCATCGAAAGACGAAATGTATCATTTAGCACAAACCTTTGACAAAATGTTTGAGCGATTGGAGACATCATTCGAAAGTGAAAAACAATTTACATCTGACGCATCTCATGAATTAAGAACACCAACATCTGTTATTATTTCGCAATGCGAATACGCTTTATCGCAGAGGAATAATCCGAAAGAAATGGAAGAATCGTTAGAAGTAATTTTAAGGCAATCGCGTAAAATGTCCGTGTTAATCTCGCAACTCTTATTATTAGCACGAGTTGACCAAGAAAAGCATAATACTTTTCAATTTGAATGTATCAATATGAGTGAATTAACGGAAATCGTTGTAGAAGAGCTTTCATTAATGGTTCAAGAAGCTTCGATTAATATAACAACACATATAGAGGAAGACCTGTTTATTAAAGCAGATCAAACATTGATGATGCGTTTATTAATGAATTTACTAACGAATGCGATTGCTTATAGCAAAGCGAACGGCACTGTGAATATGCAACTGTTCCGGGATGAAACCAACATAATAGGTAAAGTCTCCGATAATGGCATAGGCATCAGCGAGCAACATATTGCGAAAATATGGGACCGCTTCTATCGAGTTGACGCAGCACGAACATCTTCAAACAATGGAAACACAGGTTTAGGATTGTCGATGGTAAAATGGATTATAGAACTACACGGAGGAGAAATTACCGTTGAAAGTGAATTAGGAGAAGGCAGTACTTTTACATTTAAACTACCAATTGAAAACCGAGCATAATGTATGCTCGGTTTTAGCTTTAGAATACAGATTGATTAAAAATCTCTCTTCAGTCCTTATTTAAAAGTAAATACAAAAACTCCATTTTGAAAAAAAGCGATCAAAATGGAGTTACTCTTTTTAGCTATATATGAGATTTTATAAAACCATCTACTTAAATCTATTTTCCAAGTATACCATTCAACAATCTGAAATATTCTAATCAGCACAATCACTCATTTAACTAAAAAAATTGGTTAATTGCATAATGCTCTTCTGACTTTCCTTGCAAAAATTAGTGGATCATCAACGTCTTCGATATTAACGTAAATTAAATTTGGATCATCACATAACCACTCATTGTGTATAGACGAAACAATTATTCCTTGTTTAATAATTGTAGCAACAAATTCAGTGACTTCCTTTTGTAAGAGTGCTACCCGCCCTAGACATAATGCCCGTCCAGTTTTATTATCTCGTGATTCGAATGAGAAGGAAGTTGTTACTCTAAAACGTTTCCCCAAGATTGTTGCTTGTATTTCATCTCGATTTATTGTTGCCACGCATTTTCCACCGGCGAATCCTTCTTGGCCGCCGATAATTCTTGCAAACTGTTGACAAATTGATTCCTCATTAATCGCCATACCTTCAATCATCCCCCCTTTTACTGTTAGGTTATGAATGAATACATAGGTCTGAAACGGTAATGAATCTATTCTATTACAAAAAAGATAATGGCAATCTAACGAAAACTGTTAGCTCAATTATTCTTGATCATTTGAATTAACTCGGCTATATATGTTAAGACATTTTTAGAGAGCATAAAAAAGACACCCTAAGGTGCCATCCTCCGACTTGAGAATCATATCTATGTATGGAGAAATTTAGAAAAGAGAAACTTCTAACTATAACTTATAGAGCTCTTATACCATGAATTACTTACATACATATTTCCTTATTTACCGGAAGAATAATCCCCGTTATATTACTTTCTGATCAGTCTCGTTAAAGCCATCCCAATAAATCCAGCACCCATCCCTATTAGCCATCCAGCATGAGTATCACCTAATATAGATCCCACTCCTCCGCCAAGAAACATGCAGCCAACGAATACTAATCCTCCAATTCCCCAATTCGGCCGTTCCATAATTCAATCACATCCCTTCAATAAAACATATGCGATTAACTAGCCTAACTTTCTTGCATGAGATAGTTAATTATTTTGCTTAGGTTTAGCACTTTCAGGGAATTCAAAAGATGCGGAAATTGAGCCATTTGAATGGATTGCAGAAGGTGAATTTAATTTTTTTATATTATAATAACTTAACGAAATCTGTTAGCTCAATTATTCTTGATCATATGAATTGTTACCAGAGTTTAAATAGTGCAGAATTTTTTTGTTATAAGGTGTTTTTCCTTTTCAGCTTGATGGGTATGGGGTGCTACTCCATCGCTATTAAGTTAAGAAACACATTCTTTCCCAAATGTTCAGTTAAAAAATGTCTTAGACTGCATTTAGTTGGTATAACTAGATTCCTCTATTCTAGTTTTCTAAATGTAATACTGGAAAAGATTTAACCTTGTCATTGGAGGGCACATATATTCATGACAATTAATTAAAATAGATCCTGCACTATGAAATAAATTTTTAGATAAACCAAAATAACAAGCAAAAAGCCCCTTCAAATTTGAAGGGGCTTTTTAGTATATAGAAATTAGCTTAAATCAAAGATAACATTTCTTGAAAAGGGGGCATTTTTATATTATTCAGGTTTATTGAGGAGCCTTCGTTTGAAGCAACTTTAACCCCATACCAATAAAAATCATTCCAGTTACTTTATTTAGAATCATCCCTACCTTTTGATTTCCTCTTAATTTTTTTGTGACATATGAAGAGAAATAAGCAACAAATAAACACCACAATAATCCAGTGACTGTAAAAGTAATTCCTAAAATGATAAAAGGCATAGGGCCTGAAGCCTTTGTATCTATAAATTGCGGAAGAAACGCAATAAAGAATAAAGAGACTTTTGGATTCGTGAGACTTGTTAAGAGTCCTTGTAAATATATCTTTCTAATGTTCAATTTATTGGATGAGGCTTGGAAAGCTACATTTGTTTTATCAAGTATCATTTTAATCCCTAAATATACAAGATAGATAACACCTATAACCTTAATGGTGTTAAATAACACAATGGATTTTGTAAGTATAATAGATAAACCAAAAGCAACCAATAATGTATGAACTAAAGAACCAGTAATACTACCAAAAACAGAATACACACCTGCTTTTCTACCTTGTGAAATACTTCTTCCCACAATATACATGGTGTCTGCGCCAGGAATTAGATTTAATAAAATCCCTGTTAGTAAAAACACTTCGTAATTAATAATACCGTACATTCTAGCACCCCTATCTATTTTTTTGGTGCCCTTATTGATATTAAATTAAATAAAAGAAAAAGAAAAGTGTTTTCTATTTATTCAATAAAATTAATGTTTTTTTAATTTACAACCAATAAAACTGATGGAGTGTATCATTCGTATCGCGGACCTAAAACTCACTATTGAATAAGTAAAACCCCAGAAATCCAAAGGTCTCTGGGGCTTCATTATATATTTAGCTCTTTTTGCTTTTTGTTTTGTTTGTGTCTATGCAGCAATTTTCGACTTATGAGAGAAATCAGTAATAAGATCAGTATTAGTACGAAAAGTTGCATAAATGATAAATCAAAATATTTGGCACCTGTAACTATTAAAAGTGTAGAAATCGTACCTTTTACAATGAAAAAAATAATAATCCATAATCCGCCTTTTTTCCAGTTCATTTTTATTTTACCCTTTCCTACGCTTAAATTCTTAAATGGGACACCTTAATAGAAATCTATTATATTAATAAAAAAGTAAACTTTTTCACAAAAATCATGTCCAATTACATGCGACGATTTCATAATAAATGAAAATGATATTCAGTGTCAATTTTATTGACTATTTGAATATCTATTTATCATCTCAATCTCTTTCTACTTCGTTTCTTATAGGCAATGAACTCTTGTTTTCAAAC
Organism: Bacillus sp. AR13-1; assembly: GCF_008042285.1. Classification (NCBI taxonomy): domain Bacteria; kingdom Bacillati; phylum Bacillota; class Bacilli; order Caryophanales; family Bacillaceae; genus Bacillus; species Bacillus sp. AR13-1. Next base: position 8,440 of record NZ_QNUA01000050.1, on the reverse strand, counting down.
AAAAACACCTCCATTGAATTTGCACACTAAATATGCGAATTCAAGAGGTGTTTTTTCATGTACCATCAGATAAGATTTCCTGCTTTATTTATTTCTTGATACGTAGCTATTTTCTAGTACACAATAACTGGATCATTAGTGTTCAAACTATCATATACAGTTTTTGCAACATTAGGAAGAAGGTTTACACACCCGCCTGATCCCCCTGTTAAATAAGCATTATTTGCCCAGTCTTTTCGCCAGCCTGCATCATGGAATCCTTGGCCGCTATTTGTGAATGGAACCCAGTAATCTACCTTAACTGCATAATCAGCTTTACCTACTGCGCTGCCTTTGAGCGTGTATGGTGTTCGTTTATATAAGACGTACCACACACCTGGTGATGTATCTTCACTCGTGCTATGTTTACCAGTTACTACATTTGTTGTGACGACTAATTTCCCATCTTTATAAATCCAAATTTGTTGATCTGCAATTGAAACTTCCGCATACGTGTCTCCGATGCCATTATTCGATGTTGTTTCATAACCGATACCTTCCTTCTCCCAACCATTTCCATGGATATTAGAAGCAGATAGCGATTTTTCACCCTTTTCAAAAGCTTGTTGAACTTGTTTTGTTTCTTTTTCAACATCTAGTGCCCAGCCGTAGCCTTGTCCTTTTACTGATATGACCGAACCGGAATGGGTTTTAAAGCTGAAATTTTTATTTAATGTTGATTTAGCATTATTAATTTCAGCAATCTTATTTTTAATGTCGCTCGCATCGATTGTAACTTTCATATCCTTTGACATAGAGGCATTCTGAATTAAATCTTTCGCTTTTAAAGGATACACTTCATTCTGCACTTTATACTCAACAGACTGCCCAAGAAGATTCTGTAGTGCTTTCTCCTCTTTTTTGACAATCGGATCGTCTTCTTTAATAGGCTGTATGTATGTAGACTTCAGATGAATTTCACTTTTATACTTCTGCTTGTCGTAATCTTTCAGTAGACTAGTAACGTCATACTGTTTTCCATCAACGCTCTTCGAAATAACAACTTTTCCTTGTTCAAGCTTCGCCATAGCATCTTGAGGCGCTTTTAATTTTTCATTCATAGAGATGAGCTTTTCTTCTACAAGTTTTTTCATCGTTTCACTACGATACTGATCCGCCTTTTCCGGTAGCACTGAATATTTTTTTTCCTTTGAGGAAGGGAAAAATGTCCACTGGCTTTTTAATAGTTTCTTAACTTGAGGCAAATCTTTTTCCGTAAGTTCCGTTTTTGTATCTTTTTCATCTAAAATTTGTTGTTGATCAACATAGACTTTGTTTTCTAGTCCAGATGTTTTTAATTTCTGTATTGCCTGATCAGCGTTCAGACCACCGACTTTTGTGTCATTAATCGTAACATTTGAATTGAAGTGAGTTGTCTGATAATAACTCATTCCTCCAATGAGAAGTACAATTACACCAACACCCGCTGCAATAAGCTTCCAATTTGTAAAACGTTTGCTTGATCTTACTCGTTTTCTCTCAACTTCTTCAACTGATTCATTTATTGGATTATTGTTCATCAATCTTTCCCCCGTATACATTAACGTCAATCGATTTTACACTAAAACCATTGACTAGTGTACCTTATTTTTCCTAAAATTTCATTATTTTTAAAAAGATTTTATCGCATTTAATTAATTAAATTCGGGTTTTTCAATAGTACGATACATTGAATAACCCTTTACAAGTAATAAACTGAAACTTTAATCAACTGTTACACCAAGGGATTTAGCTAAATCTCTTGTGAAAGCTTTTTCTCTTTACGTAAAATACGAAGTATGTTCTCCATTTTTATGAACATCACCCCTAATTTTGCCAAAAACTTTTACATTATTAGTTTATATAATTCTGTTATTAATGTTAATTTTTTTTACATATCAAAAAAATAAACGATAATCCTTCTACATCTTAGATAGAAAGAATACCGTTTTTTCGTTTAGAGTATTTGTATATACTTCCAAATATTAAGACGCTAGCATGGATGATGCCCCCAGGTATGAGAATCTAAAGTATTTGAATAAGAAACTTTACTCCGTTCGTTATAGTTATTTACATCATAATATAATTATATATATTTCTATCTTAAGGACTGAAAATAGCTATTTAAAAATATAGTTGCTAATTTTATTTCAATCTTCCTTGCACCCAAGTAGCAATATCATTTATAACATACTCAGGGATATTAGCAGGACTATAATATTCATCCGATTTACTTAATTCTCCATCTTCTTCTGTAAAGAAGTGATTTAACTTTGAATATAGTCGATAATCAACGTTATCTCGCTCTTTTAATTGTTCTTTCCAAAAGGGAATTTCAATTTTTGAAGGAACTCGATAGTCTCTTTCTCCTTGAAGAATAAGAAGCGGTGTTTTTTGTTCTTTTGACATTTCTGCTGCTTTAATTTTACGGATTGAATCCCAATATACTGGTGGTCCTAAAGAAAAATCCTTTGGAGGATTCTGACTAGAGAAATTAGGATCCTTTAATAATTCAAATTGCGATTTGTAAAATTTATATTCTTCTGGTTTCATTTCTCCAATAGAAAGACGATACTCAAATTGATCTAAAACATTGTCTATGAATGCCTTGGCCGCCCCTCCCATCACAATTGCCCCAGCAATATTTTGATTTTGATTTTTTTCAATTATCCTCGGAATCATCATTCCACCTTGACTATGACCAAGAATATAAATTTGATTCTTATCTATCATAGGTTCATTTTGAAGAAAATAAGTCACCAAAAGAGCATCATCTGTTGTCTCTTTATCAACTGTATAAAAAGGACTAAGTTCTGTTTTCAATCCATGTTCATAGGTTCGTTTATTATAGCGAAGGACAGCAATTCCTTTCGAAGCAAGACCTTCAGCTAGATCGCGAAATGGTTTTAAAGCATACGTTGCTGAATCCTGATCGACTGCTCCAGCTCCATGAACAAGAATAACCGCTGGAAAAGGGCCCTTTCCCTTTGGAACAGATAATGTTCCTGGTAATGGAAATGCACCACTTCCAACTACTACTTCTTTATCAATAAATGATTCAGGTTTACTATATGATGGCCGATCTGCAACAGGACTAAACGACATACTGAGTTGAAAATCATCTATTTTTCCAGATGGATCTAGTTTAATTAATAAAGGTACTGTAAATTGTTCAAAAACTAATTTAATCTCAACATTTGTATGAACAGAATTCGTCTCTTTTTGTGTCACCTCTCCAATTCCCATAAAAGAACCTGCTGGTAATTTCGTAGGAAGTTCCTCCCAATAGTTCTTCAGCCATTTTTCAGATATTATTTTCTGTAATGATCGAGAAGTTAAATCAAATGCAGATTTATAATCTTCAGTATGCATAGAACGGATAAATGAAAGAGCAGTAGATATAACAGGATTTTCATCGTCAATATTGTCTATTTTTTTTATATTTGTGTTTGTTTCCTTTAATTTCGATTTAATTTGGTGGTTGAACGGATTATTATATGTATTTTGATATAAACTTGTTTTCAATACGTCCTTATTCCGTCCCTCATACAAGTTTGAATAATCCTCGAAATTTTTAGGTGAAATTACTTCCTCCGCATATGAAACCGAAGGAATGGTTATTGCACACATTGCACTGACAAGTAATAACTTACTCCCTATTCTTTTTTTCGTGCTCATATTTATTAATTCTCCCTTCACAATTAAAATTTTTAATACAGCATGCCTAGTACTATAAGGAAATAGAAATTTTACAGGCGATTAATAATCTATTTTACAATCCCCTCTAACGGGTTAAAAAGCTATTATAAACAAACTTTAATATAAAATGCCTTCTCCCTCTTTTTCCACATGTATGTTAACTCTAGAAATTACTTCTTTTCTTTAAAACACTCTTTTTACTGGTTTATTTTTCATATATAAGTCGTACCTGTTTCCCCCTTCGTGCTACTTTATATTTTTATCATATACAATGAAAATCTCTTTTTCCTTACCTATTCCTTACAAATCCCTTACATTCGAAATCGCTTTTATAATAGTGCTGTATGAACCTCTGTGCCTGAAAGCGCAAAAAAAAGAAACACCAATGTTATTTGCTTTGGTGCTTCTTTTTCACGCTTTAAATTTTGATTATTTTTCTTGCTATGTAACACAAATTACATTGTGCTGTCTGGAACACTCCTAACGTTGTTAAAATCACTTGTTTCAATAGTAAAATTTATACTAGAGGGTACTCATATCCAACAGTTTAAGAAAAAGAAACGCCTCAAAACAAAAAATGAGCTGACTTCTCAAAATAACTAAATGTAGAGACAGAAAATTTTCATTTAAGGGTGACTTCAAAACCATTAACTTAAGAAACGGATATTCTCCAGAACGAAAAATAAGAAGGATTCTTTCAAAATACTAGCTTGATGTACATTAATTGGCACCATAATATGATTGAATTAAACTCATTACAAACAGCTAAGAAAGTGATTGCTGGAATAGAAGTTATGCTTATAATCAAAAAAGGACAAACTCCCCAAGGGGAAAAGTTTGTCCAATACCATAATCGCTCTGGTTTAATAATATTTAATTCAGTTCCGCTAGGAATTTTTCATTCTTTTTTCATATCCCACTATTTTTGCATCAGAACTAACAATAGTAAATTAGAATAACGACTTAATACTCGCTAGGACAGTAAGGATACCTATAACAATAACAAATACATTGCTCATCTTCCCTCTATATTTAGCTAGTACAGGCACTTTACGAATTGCATACATTGGTAATAGACATAAGATAGCCGCAACTAACGGACCGCTAAGGGCATCAATGATTCCAAGAATACTTGGATTTGTATAAGCAACATACCAGCATGTTAATACGACAAAAGTAAGAATCATTGTCTTAACTGTTTTTTCTCCTATATCTTTCCCACGTTTTTTACCGGACTTGATAATCATGTCACGCATTACCTCATACGCCCCTATATAATGGCCAAGGAAAGACTTTGTAATAGCCACAAATGCAATGATAGGAGCCGCAATAGTGATTACTGGTGAATTAAGCTCATTAGCAAGATATGATAGGATTGACAAGTTCTGTTCTTTTGCCACCTTAAGATCATCTGGAGTCAAACTTAAAGTACTGCTCCAAACAAAGAACATAACAACAGCGAATGTCATGATATAACAAACTTTTTGTATTTGAGCACACTTGGCATCAGTAGCATCTATTCCATACGTAGCTCTCTGTTTCATAACGAATGACGAAATCATAGGAGAATGATTAAACGAGAATACGATGATTGGTAGTATCATCCATATTGTTCCAAAATATCCCGTTCCAGTTGAAGCAGTAGAAACACTTGAAAAACTTAGCATTGACGTATTCCACTGTGGAATTAAAGATATTGCGATAAAAAGTAGAGAAACAATGAAAGGATATACTAGCATGCTCATTATCTTTACAGTAATATCTTGACCAAAATTTAGTATAGCGATAAGACCGAGTACTAATACAAGCGATAAAATGGCCCTTGGAGGCTCCTGCATGTGCAATTGATGCACGATAAAACTACTTGCAGTATTTGTAAGTGCAACCGAATACATCAGCACGATCGTATAAATTGAGACGAAATATACTATGTTAAAAATGATACTTGCCTTATTTCCGAAATACTCTCTTATAGTACCCGTAATCCCCTCATCAGCAGAATTAGAAGCGTATATCATTTTAGCAAGCGCCCTATGTGAGTAATACATAACTGGATATGCAAGTATGGTAATTAACAGTAATGATAATAAACCACCTGAACCTGCATTAATAGGTAAGAAGAGTACTCCTGCTCCAATTGCTGTTCCAAAAAGACTCAATGCCCAGGTAGTATCCTGTTTATGCCACTTTTTAGGGTCTGGATATTTCTCATTTTTTACTGCAGTATTATCAGCTTGAAATTCTATGTTTTTTGCAGTATTCCCATTCATATAATAATTCCTCCTAGTTTCCTATTCTTACTTCTCTATTTAAGGCATCGGAATATAGACCGTTCTTGAAAAATGAATTGCTTATAAAGTGCGCCACATCGTATATCCTTCTTCTAAGTTAATCAAAATCAAAAAATTAGCGAAGCATCAATCTGACGGGGTTGTTACAACTTGCAAAATATTCCAATTGTATAGTAGTATATTTTATTAGTAATTCCCCCAATATACAGACATCCTTAGGCGAACAATAGAGAATAGATTGTTAACTATTTCACAATATACCCGATGATTGTTCATTGATTTGATTGTTTCTCTCCAAAGATTTTATTTTTAATGGCAATCCCTGTAGGTGTTGCTGCAATTCCACCTAAACCTGTCTCTCTTAATTCGCGAGGCATCTGTCTTCCAACTCTATACATCGCTTCAATAACTTCGTCAGCATTGATGATATTGTTTACGCCGGCTAATGCGATGTCCGCTGCTGCTAAAGCATTTGCCGTTCCAATGGCGTTTCTCTTTACACAAGGAATTTCTACCAAACCAGCGACCGGATCACAAACTAAACCGAGTAAATTTTGTAATGCAATCGAAAAAGCTACAGAAGATTGCTGTGGCGTTCCACCTGCAGCTTCTACCGCAGCTGCAGCCGCCATCGCTGAGGCACTGCCTACTTCAGCTTGACATCCTCCGTACGCTCCTGAAATACAAGCGTTGTTTGCGACTATCGTTCCAAATAACGCTGAAGTAAATAGAAAATGAATCATATCTTCATGACTTAACTGCAACGTATCTTTAATACTAAATAGGACTCCCGGAATCGTCCCACTCGCACCTGCTGTTGGAGTTGCACAAATAGCTCCTAATGCAGCATTTACTTCATTAACACCGATAGCACTTTGGATCCCTAACACCATCAAATCTCCAGAAAGGGTTTTCCTATTTTCTCGATAGTTTTTAATTTTAACAGCATCACCTCCGGTTAAACCAGTTGGAGAAAATACACCGTCGCCCTCGATACTTTTATTTATAGCATTTTGCATAGTCGCTAAATTTCGTTCCATTTTACTCCAAACTTCTTCATAAGTAGATTTAGTTTGTTCAATTTCCTGTTCAATTGCTAATTCATAAATTGTCTTTTGGCTTTTATTAGCTGCATCCACAATTTCTTTTATGGCCATATACATATTTTTTCACTCCCTAATGTAACTAAAGAATAATGAGCTTAGCTATATTGCTTAAATTTCCTAATTCCTCCTGGAGATTACCAGGCAATAGCGAATCCAATGCGAATGCATATAAATATTTCCTATTTCCTTCTAAACTATGAAAGTTATTAATTTCTACATCATATTGTTTAAAGATCCTGCGTAAAACAAATTCAAAGTCAGCTCTTTCGGAAATTGCAATAATGACTGGCAATGGCCCCTGCAGATCTAAACTAAATCCGTCAATTTCAACATGTTTGATTTCAATTAATCCACCGCCGACAGAAATACCCATCGTTCTAATACTTCGACTTTCATCCTCTAAATATACATCTGCCGTATTTGGATGATCAGCAGGACTATCACCCGCTTTTTCAATAAAGGTAATGTCGATTCCTTTAGATTCTGCTATTTTAATAGCATCTGGCACTTCGCTGTCATCGGCTGCAAATCCTAGTATCCCAGCAATAATCGCAAAATCAGTTCCATGTCCTTTATGGGTTTCAGCAAATGATTCATAATACCTTACCACGACTTTTTTTGGAAGACCTTGAAATAATTTATTGGCTACTGTTCCAATAGCCAAAGCACCTGCAGTATGTGAACTTGAAGGACCTATCATTATGGGCCCAATCACATCAAAACAACTTTTGTATTTAACAACCTTTTTTTCTTTAATAGATGCTACATTCATGTTCATATAAGCACCCCCATAATTTATTATTTTTAATTGCAGTTGAATCTAAGTTACTAAAATGACTGATTCAAAACAAGACCTTATTGAAGGCGCTTTCATTCTCGTGTCAAATACACTTTTCCTTTTGATCACATACCTTTCTTAGAGTAATCATGTCAGTATGTCCAAATTTAAAAGGTTATTTACAATGTCATTAGGATTTTTGCAAAAAAACTAGGTTTGATACTTTCTCTAGAGGTAATAAATTCTTTCTCGACGCCCTCATTATAGCTTGTATATTTATAGCTTGTATATTTATGATTTCTATAATTTTTTTATTTTTAGAAAGATTGAATAAACAGAATCTTGAATGGGTAATAGATTACACTTAGCATGTAGCAATTGTGTCCTTTGTTTGAAGCTGTATTAGTTAGTAGAAAAGCAAAAATAACACAGAGTTCCTTTCATTAACACATTGATTATATTGGAAAATCATTATAATGATACTTATATTATCCTTTGTTGAAACATTTAATTTTGGACATGAAAGCTGTTGCAATAAATGATTAATA
>NZ_QNUA01000005.1:0-158422 GCF_008042285.1 Bacillus sp. AR13-1 | reverse complement strand
AAGTTGTGGAATTAGAAGAAACTAAGGAAGCGACAGAAGAAGTTGTGGAATTAGAGGAATCTAAGGAAGCGACAGAAGAAGTTGTGGAATTAGAGAAATCTGAGGAAGCGACAGAAGAAGTTGTGGAATTAGAGGATACTGAGGAAGGACAGAAGAAGTTGTCAAGAATAGAGTAATTGAAGAAACGATGAAGACAGATTTAGTGGAAAATACACCAGTTGCAGAGCAACCAGTGATTTCTCAACAAGAAACAATTACGTTCAAGGAAGAAAGTGAAGTATTCGTACCAGTTTCAGAAACGGATGAGCAAACAAAGAAAGATGTTCAAAACTTTGCGAACGTTTTAATTGAAGAAGCGGAAGAAAAGAAGCAAGTTGCTGAAGAACAGCCTGCTTTACAAATAGAAGAACCGAAACGTGAGAAAAAACGTCATGTCCCATTTAATGTTGTCATGTTAAAGCAGGATAGAAAGAAATTAATGGAAAGACATGCGGCAAGAACGAACGTAATGCAATCAACTGTCAGTGAACGAGTGGAAGAAAAGCCAGTGCAGCAAGTGGTAGTAGAACCACAAGCAGAAGAAAAGCCAATGCAGCAAGTGGTAGTAGACCTGCAAGTGGAAGAAAAACCAGTGCAGCAAGTGGTAGTAGACCCGCAAGTGGTAGTAGACCCGCAAGTAGAAGAAAGTCCAGTGCAGCAAGTGGTAGTAGAAGCCCAAGTGGAAGAAAAACCAATGCAGCAAGTGGTAGTAGAAGCTCAAGTGGAAGAAAAACCGATGCAGCAAGTGGTAGTGGAACCGCAAGTGGAAGAAAAACCGATGCAACAAGTAGCGGTGGCTGGACAAGTACAAGAGTCAATTTCAAGTACGGAAGTACAAGAGAAAGCATATGTCGTAAATCAAAAAGAGAATGATATGCGCAACGTACTACAAGCGCCACCGAAGTATGAACTTCCGCCATTAACGTTGTTGTCAATTCCACAGCAGGCAGCATTAGATAATACGGAGTGGCTAGAAGAACAGGAAGAATTATTAAATACGACATTTAATAATTTCCATGTTGGAGCACATGTTATTAATGTGTCACAAGGGCCGGCGGTAACTCGTTTTGAAGTACAACCAGACCCAGGTGTGAAAGTAAATAAAATTACAAATTTAAGTGATGATATTAAGTTAAGTTTAGCTGCGAAAGATATTCGAATTGAAGCGCCAATTCCAGGGAAGAGTGCAATTGGAATTGAAGTTCCAAACAAGGAAAGTAAGCCAGTATTCCTGCGTGAAATTTTAAGAAGTCCTGTATTTACAAAGAGTGAATCACCGCTTACAGTTGCGCTGGGGCTTGATATTTCCGGTGATCCAATTGTAACGGATATTCGAAAAATGCCACATGGACTTATTGCGGGTGCAACTGGTTCAGGGAAAAGTGTGTGCATTAACGCGATTTTAACGAGCATTTTATATAAAGCGAAGCCGCATGAAGTGAAGTTGATACTAATTGATCCGAAGATGGTTGAGCTTGCACCATACAATTCTGTTCCACATCTTGTAGCACCTGTTATTACTGACGTAAAAGCAGCTACAGCTGCGTTAAAGTGGGCGGTTGAAGAGATGGAACGTCGTTATGAATTGTTTGCTCATGCTGGTGCTCGTGATTTAACTCGTTACAATACGATTGTAAGTGGTAGAGAAATCCCAGGTGAGACATTACCTTATATTGTAATTGTCATTGACGAGTTAGCGGACTTAATGATGGTTGCTCCTGGTGATGTGGAGGAAGCGATTTGTCGTATTGCACAAAAAGCGCGTGCTTGTGGTATTCACTTATTAGTTGCGACGCAGCGTCCATCTGTAGACGTTATTACAGGTTTAATTAAATCAAACATTCCAACGCGTATTGCGTTTACAGTATCATCTCAAGTTGATTCGCGTACGATCATCGATATTGGGGGCGCGGAGAAGTTACTTGGTCGTGGTGATATGCTATTTTTAGGAAACGGCACATCTAAACCAGTTCGTGTACAAGGTGTATACGTATCAGATGATGAGATTGAAAGAACAGTTGATCATGTGAAAAAGCAAATGAAGCCAAACTACTTATTTAAGCAAGAGGATTTATTAGCAAAATCAGAGCAGAGTGAGTCTGAAGATGAACTATTTTTTGATGCATGTCAATTTGTTGTAGAGCAAGGGGGAGCGTCCACATCTTCTGTACAGAGAAAATTCCGCATAGGTTATAATCGCGCGGCACGTCTAATTGAAGAGATGGAGTCGCAAGGGATTATTTCTGAAGGAAGAGGAACGAAACCGAGAGATGTCCTTATTTCTGAGGATGAATTCGCTGCTATGCAGGAAACAAATGTATAGGAAACGGTTTTGCTGTATACTAATAGAAAATGTTGGATAGTAAAGTAGGGAGTAAAGCGACATGAAAGAAATTGAATTAAAATTAAAAGGTGAAATAAATCGACTAACAAATAAAACATTTAAATTTGATGAACGTGTTGGAGAAGGCTGGTTCTCTGCCGTTTACTTTTTAAAAACTAGAGAAATCATTGAAGAACTTCGCCCGAAAAGCGTTGTAACAATGCAGTTTTTTCAAAAAGAACATGCAGTTCTTTGCGGAGCAGATGAGGTAATCGCATTGCTACAAACATTTGCCAAAAATCCTGAGGAATTAGAAATTCATTCTTTAAAGGATGGCGATAATATTAGTCCGTTTGAAACAGTTTTAACAATTCATGGTCCTTATGAATACTTCGGCTTTTTAGAAGGTGTAATTGATGGGATTTTAGCTCGTCGTACATCAGTTGCGACAAACGTATATAACGTTGTCCAAGCTGCACGTAGTGTAGATAAAGAAAAACCGGTTATTTTCATGGGAGATCGTGACGATCATTATACGCAACAAGCTGGTGACGGCTATGCGGCATACATCGGAGGTATGAGCGCGCAAGCGACGCATGCAATGAATGAATGGTGGGGCAGAAGTGGTATGGGGACGATGCCTCACGCTTTAATTCAAATGTTTAATGGTGATGTTGTTGAAGCTGCAAAGGCATATCATAAAAAATTCCCAGAAGATGAATTAGTCGTACTAATTGATTATAACAATGATGTCATCACAGATGCACTTCGCGTAGCGCGTGAATTTGGATCAACATTAAAAGGTGTACGTGTCGATACGTCTCGCACAATGATTGATCAATACTTCATTCGTCACCCAGAAGTACTTGGAACATTCGATCCACGTGGTGTAAATCCATCACTTGTATTTGCACTTCGTAAGGCTCTTGATGAGGAAGGGTTCCAACATGTAGATATCGTTGTAACTGGTGGGTTTGATGAGAAGCGTATTCGTGAATTTGAAGCTCAAAATGTTCCTGTCGATATATACGGAGTAGGAAGTAGCTTATTAAAAATGAATATTGGTTTTACTGGTGATAACGTAGAATTAAATGGAAAACCAGAAGCAAAAGCTGGTCGTAAATACCGTCCAAATTCACGTCTAGAGCGTGTTCAATTAGAAACAAAAGAAGATATGTAAAAGCGAGAAAAACTGATAGGTGATTGACCCTATCAGTTTTTCTGTTATCATAGTATAGCGGCTTGTTTTTTGCTATAATAAATGTGTTATGGACATAAAAGAAGTACGTACGAGTTTATCACTGATAAGTGAATATAAAAAGAAATTCACTGCATCAGAAATGTATGATGATTACCAAAATAAGAAAAGATTCATATACTGTCTTATAGATAGGCCGTTGTATTAGTTCGAAATGTTGGAGGTTCTTTAAGATGACAGTTTACCATTTTGTAGGAATTAAAGGAACAGGAATGAGTTCATTAGCACAAATTCTTCATGACATGAAGCATACTGTTCAAGGGTCTGATTATGAAAAGCGTTTCTTTACACAAACAGCATTGGAAAAGCGTGGTATTTCCATCCTTCCTTTTGATAAGAATAATATTAAAGAAGGACAAGTGATTATCGCAGGAAATGCATTTCCTGATACGCATGAAGAAATCGTAGCAGCAAAAGAATTAAATATCCCAGTACATCGTTACCATCACTTCTTAGGTGATCTTATGAATCAGTACACAAGTGTTGCTGTAACTGGTGCACATGGAAAAACATCAACAACTGGTTTGTTAGCCCATGTAATGCAAGGTGCACACCCAACATCATACCTTATTGGAGATGGAACGGGGCATGGGGTAGAAAATAGTAAGTATTTTGTATTTGAAGCTTGTGAGTATCGTCGTCATTTCTTGTCTTACTATCCAGACTATGCAATCATGACAAATATCGATTTCGATCACCCAGATTACTTTGCAGACATCAATGATGTATTTAATGCATTCCAAGAGATGGCATTGCAAGTGAAAAAAGGTATTATTGCATGTGGTGATGATGAAGAACTTCAAAAAGTTCAAGCGAAAGTACCTGTTATTTTCTATGGATTTGGAGAAGATAATGATTTCCAAGCACGTAACATTCAAAAGAGAACTGATGGTACTATATTCGATGTATTCGTTCGTAATACGTATTATGACACGTTCAAAATTACAGGATACGGCGATCACAGCGTATTAAATGCATTAGCAGTAATCGCGCTTTGCCATTATGAAAACGTTGATGTAGAAGCAGTTAAGCATCAGCTAACAACTTTTGAAGGCGTAAAACGTCGCTTTAATGAAAAGCCAATGGGAGAACAAGTTATCATTGATGACTATGCACACCATCCGACAGAAATTAATGCAACGATTGAAGCAGCTCGTCAAAAACATCCAGAGCGTGAAGTTGTCGCTGTATTCCAACCACATACATTCTCACGTACAGAGAAATTTTTAGATGAGTTCGCGGAAAGCTTAAGTAAAGCTGACCAAGTATACTTATGTGATATTTTCGGATCAGCACGTGAAAACAAAGGTGAATTAACAATTGAAGATCTGCAAAAACGTATCGATGGCGCAGAACTAATTACAGATACAACAACGGATGTGTTAAAGAAACATAAAAACGGCGTTCTTATTTTCATGGGCGCAGGTGACATCCAAAAATTCGAAGCAGCTTACGTAAAAGAAGTTCAAGTTGCAGAGAAGTAATAGAAAAGACGCATAGCTTGGCTGTGCGTCTTTTTTTGTTGTGTCCGATTTTTATTTATGTATTGACCTAGAGTTAGCTCTAGGTTGTAAGATGAATATGTAAAAACAAGGGGGAGAAAACATGTATAAAATCGGTGAAGTCGCAGAATTAACAGGGATGGGTATTCATACTTTGCGCTATTATGAGAAACTAGGTTTATTGCCACCACCAACGCGGAATAGTGGCATTCGTCAGTATACAGAAGGTGATGTGCGCCTATTAAAATTTTTATATTCATTAAAGCAAACAGGAATGTCTTTAGAAGAGATGGCTGAGTTTGCAAGTGACGGATGTATTATAGAGGAGATTAGACAGCGGGAAGAGGAAGTACCTGCGAAAATAAAAAAGAGGATTTCAATTTTAACAACACACTTAGATCGTTTAAGGGAACAGCAGGAGCAATTGCAAAAAGTAGTTTTGTTAACAGAGGAGAAGTTAGAAATTTATTATGGTTTTCTAGAAGAGAAAAACTCGGAGGCCAACAATGAAGAATAAAGTATACGCTCAGTTACTAGGGTTTGCGATTTTCACTGGTGGAACATTTAATGCTTCGAAATATGCGGTGCAATATTTCGAAGCGATTCATATAGCGGCATGGCGTTTTGGGATTGCTGCATTTGTGATGTCTGTTAAAAATACGAAAAGATTTTGAGGTGGAGGTATGGAGGCAGAATAGGGCTTATTACCTTTTGCTAGGTATTGTTGGTGTATTTGGTTTTAACTTCTTTTTCTTTTTAGGTATGAAACATACAGAAGCTATTAATGGTGCACTTATTATGGCGACGAATCCGCTCTTTACGATGCTATTAGCAAGTGTTATTTTACGAGAAAAAATTATAAAGCGCCAAGGTATTGGAATGTTACTTGCATTACTTGGTGTTGTTTTTGTACTTACACAAGGTTCATCTACAATACTACAAAGCTTATCATTTTCAAAAGGGGATTTTTATATTTTATTAGGGAATATTTGCTGGGCGTTATACGGTGTACTAGGCAGAAGGTTTATTAAAACTGGTAGCCCAATACAAACTACGACATATACGATGACGATTGGTGCTCTTGCCTTTATTGTGATATCTGTCACTCAAAAAAGTATAGTACCAGTTTTGGAAGTTCCTTTGTTAGCTTGGGGAGCGATTCTCTTTATGGCAATTGGAATGAGTGTGCTCGGTTACTTATGGTGGAATAATGGAATTGCTCAAATTGGGGCAGCAAGGACATCTTTATTTTTTAATTTAGTGCCTGTTGTTACAATGATTATTTCTTTTATTGAAGGAGTAAATATAACGCCCGCACAATCTGTAGGAATGATATTAGTTGTTACGGGAGTATTATATTCTTCTGGTTTTATACAAATAAAACCGAAAAAAGTGTGAATATTTAACATTTTGTATCTGTAAGTGTTAGAATAATAAGAAAAATAAAAAGGGGCTAAAAAACATGTTCACACTCCGAGTAGATGACGAAATCGAACTACAACTATTAGAAAAACATCATAAAGAGGAATTATATCAATTATTAGATCAAAACCGTAACCATTTAAGAAGATGGCTCCCTTGGGTAGATGGAACGAAATCAGCTGATGCGTATAATGAGATTTTTCCGATGTGGTTAAAGAAATTTGCAGAGGGAGATGGGTTTGAGGCTGGTATACGCTATAAAGGAAAGCTCGTTGGGATGGTAGGTATTCATCCGGTGAGCTGGGGTAAGAAAGCTACGAGTCTTGGATATTATCTTGCAGAAGATGCTGGCGCGAAAGGTATTATGACGCGAAGTGTGAAGGCTGTGCTTCATTATGCATTTGATAATTTAAAGCTGAATAAAATTGAAATTCGTTGCGGTGTTGAAAATGCGAAAAGCCGTGCGATTCCAGAACGTTTAGGTTTTAAATTAGATGGTATTTTAAGAGATGACGAATGGTTATACGATCATTTTCAGGATATCGCTGTGTACAGTTTACTAGCTTCAGAATGGAAAAAAATTCGATGAACGAGAAGGTTTGTATTATTCCGTATGAAAGTATGTTTCAAGAGGAAGTAGTAGATCTTATCGTTCATATTCAGCGAAAAGAGTACAAGGTCCCTATTACGAAAGAAGAGCAGCCGGACTTACTTGAAATAGAAACGTTCTATCAAAGGGACAACGGAAATTTTTGGGTAGCAACTTATGATGGGAAAGTAGTTGGAACGATAGCTTTATTAGATATTGGGAAGCATCAAGTAGCGCTAAGAAAAATGTTCGTGAAGAAAGAGTTCCGCGGAAAAGAATGGGGCGCATCACATACGCTACTTCAAACGGCAATTTCTTGGGCGAAAGAAAAGAACTTGGAAGACATTTATTTAGGAACAACAGTTAAATTTCTAGCAGCACACCGTTTCTACGAAAAGAATGGTTTTCAAAGCGTGAGTATAGAAGAGTTGCCAAAAAGTTTTCCAGTGCTAGAGGTAGATAAGAAATTTTATAGGTATACTGTTTAAAAAGGTCATTCATAAATGGACTTTTTTTATGAACTAAAATGGAAAAAATGGTATAATTTAGTTAGGGGGTGTGTGTATGGATTTTCCAATTCAAAGAAGTAAGTCAGCGGTAATTTTCGTTAGTCTCACATTAGCTTTTATGTTTGTGTATCCAATTGTCATGCTTTTCACAAATAAAGAGCAGTGGATGTCAGCGTTGATTGGAATGGGTTTATGCTTCATTGTAAATGTACCAATCGTTTGGGAAATATTTATTAAAAAACATAAAGTGGAAAATGGCGTATTAAAATATGGTATTTTAAATGACGATGTTGTATTAAAAGATATAAGAGTTGTTCGTCAAGTTGGGAAATCACTTGAAATTACGACGAATGCATATAAAGTACATATGATTGCGATGCCGCAAGATATGACAAGTTTTTTGTCACTTGTTGAGAAAGAGAATCCACATGTAAAAATAGAAATGGTAGGTAAGAGATGAAGTATGTAAAACTTTTACCCCGCATTAACGGGCAGTAAGACTCCCACCTCAAAATTCGGCAGGAGCAAAGAAGTTAGGTGGGAGTCGGGCTGCCCGTAAAAGCCCGATTGGTGAGGGCTAATAATCAGTGGGGGATGAACAAAACCCCCACTGATTAAAGTTTCACTTTATTTTGTTTGTGCTTGTTGGTTGCACTAGAGTATATATGAAATGGGATTTGCCCTTATATGTCCCAATATTAATAGGTACTATCGCAGTGACGCTTTTATTTTATTTTCATTTTTAGCAAACAAAAAGCGAGAAAAATAGCTCCATATAAAGTAGGGGGATTAGAAATGAAAAAGATCTATATGTTGTTTTTATTTCTGCTAACTGCATCCATTCTTTTAATAGGATGTAGTGCGAAGAAAGAGAAGTCTGATGTTAGTTTAGAAAAGGCACAAAAAATTGAAATTGAATCGCTTATTGATTCGAGTGATAAAAAAACAATTACCGATAAGAAAGAAATCACAAAGTTGTTTGAATCAATCAAAATGGATGAGTGGGAAATGGAATCGGCTCCTTTAGATACTCCGCAAGGGAAAACGTTTAAAATGTATCAAGAGGATACACCGAAATTATTGGATTCGGGTAAAGATAAAAAAGAGTTACATGAAATTGGTACTATGACAGTATATAAAGATGTCCCTTATGTCGAAGTTGAAATGAAAAATAAGAAAATGAGTTTTAAAGTGCCAGAAGATGTGGCGAAAGATTTATTACAATATTAATAAAAAGACGCTCGGAGAAAATTCCGAGCGTTTTTCATTATTTTAAGTTCTCTGGGTTTAAAGCTTCTAGTTCAGTTACAACGAAGCGTCCGTCTTTACGGATTAATACGTCGTCGAAGTAAATTTCACCGCCGCCGTATTCAGGGCGCTGAATGCATACTAAATCCCAGTGAATGTTAGAGTTGTTGCCGTTCCATGCATCATCATAAGCTTGTCCAGGTGTGAAGTGGAAGCTGCCATCGATTTTTTCATCGAATAGGATGTCTCCCATTGGATGTAAGATGTATGGGTTTACGCCGATTGCGAACTCACCAACGAAACGCGCGCCTTCGTCTGTATCGAAGATTTTGTTAATGCGCTCTGTATCATTTGCAGTTGCTTCAACGATTTGACCGTTCTCAAATTTAAGTTGTACATTTTCAAATGTATAACCGTTGTAAGGAGATGGTGTATTGTATGAAACTGTACCGTTAACAGAATCGCGAACTGGTGCAGAGTATACTTCACCATCTGGAATGTTTAAATGACCCGAGCATTTAATAGCTGGAATGTCTTTAATAGAGAATGTTAAGTCAGTTCCAGGGCCAGTTAAGCGAACCTTATCTGTTTTATTCATTAATGTAACAAGGCTATCCATCGCCTTATCCATTTTACCGTAGTCTAAGTTACAAACTTCGAAGTAGAAGTCTTCGAAAGCTTCTGTGCTCATTTTAGCAAGCTGCGCCATAGAAGCATTTGGGTAGCGAAGAACAACCCAGCGTGTTTTCGGAACACGGATGTCTCTATGAACTTTTTTGCCAACTGTTTGGCCGTGAACTTTCATACGTTCACTTGGAACGTCAGCTTGTTCGTTAATGTTATCACCAGAGCGAAGGCCGATATAAGCGTCCATATCTTTCATTACGCTTGCTTCATATGCAGCGATTTGTTCGAAATGTTCTTCAGTAGCACCCATTAATAAAGAGCGATCTACTTGATGATCTTTTAAAGAAACGAATGGGAAACCACCAGCTGCATATGCTTCTTTTACAAGTGCAGTTACAAGTTCTTTTTGTAAGCCAAAGTTTTCAATTAATACTTTTTCGCCTTTTTGTAAACGAATAGAGTAGTTAATTAAATTGTATGCTAACTTTTCAATGCGTGGATCTTTCATATGTAAAGCCTCCCTACTAATTATGTATCCTCTCCTATTGTAACCTACTTAGTGGAATTTGTTGAATCATTTATGTTACAGTTAACGAATAAGTATGAAAATTCTAATGATAAGATAGGGATTAGAATGAAACGGAAAATGATTGTATAATGGGAGAAAGTATGAAAAAGATAAAGGAAGTGATGAAATGCAAGTTCTTCTATATGTAAGTGCGGCTATTATCGCGGTTGCTTTCGCAGTATTAGTAGTGTATGTATGCAGAACGTTGTTATCGGTTCAGAAGACGTTAGAAAACGTTGCGAGCACGTTAGAAGGTTTAGAAAAGCAAATGCAAGGAATAAGCGTAGAGACGGAGCAATTATTACATAAGACAAATGCGTTAGCTGATGATATTCAACAGAAGTCACAGTCGCTAAATAAAGTAGTAGAAGGTGTGGATGGAATCGGAACGACGATCCACTCTTTAAATACGAAGCTTCGCAACGTTTCAGAGTCTGTTACGGACGAAATTGAAAATAATGCAGATAAAGTGGCACAAGTTGTACAGTGGAGCAGTGCAGCAATTGAAGTATACAACCATTACCGTACTACGAGACAAGAGAAAAAGGTTGAAAAAGAAGAGCGTAAACTTGAGAGAGCTGAGCAGAAGGCTGAAAAGAGAGAGAAGCGCTCTAGACTTCGCATGAGAGGTGAGTAACGATGAGTATGATGAAGATTGAAACGATTGAAGAACTTGAAGCGTTAGTAGAAAAGAACGAGCCTTACGTTCTTTTTAAGCATAGTACGACATGCCCAATTAGTCACGGTGCATATACTGAGTTTCAAGCGTATTGCGGTGAAGAAAGAGAAGTGCCAGCATATTACTTATACGTACAAGAGGCGAGAGATGTTTCGAACCATGTTGCAGAGCAGTACAGCATTAAGCATGAATCTCCGCAAGTGTTATACATAAAAGATGGAATGGTAGTATGGCATACATCGCACTGGAATATTAAAAAAGAAGCTTTAGAAGAGAATGTAAAATAGGGAGAGGCAAGCGAAGGGCTTGCTTCTTTTTTATTTTGTTGCAATATATTTAGTGGTACACTAGAGATACTTTAAAACTAAGTAAATTGACTTTTGAAAGTGGGTTTTAAGCAATGAAGAAAATGGCATTATGCATCGCAAGCTTAAGTTTATTACTGGGGGCTTGCAGCAATAATACTATTGAGAAGAAGGATGAAGTTGTACAGAAAGATACGAAAGAAAAAAGTATGATTCCAAGAACTGCTGTTTCTAAGGATTACTATAGAACTGTTATTCCTTTAAAAGAACAAAAGGTAATTAATACAGTTAATGTTAAAACTAATTCTAAACTAGATTTAGCAGAATATGAAAATGGTTTAATGGATATTGCTTCAAAACAATTCGATACAGAAAATTACGTATTACAATTAAATCAATATATTCCAGAGAAAACAATTGATGAATTAGTTACGAAACAAGAAGTACCAGTTTTGACTAATATTATAGAACAGGACTACTTCGGCAAACAAAATTCAAATGAACTAAGCTTATCTGGCGTTGTTATTGGTTTATCTATGTCTTCAAGTGTATCTAATGAGGAAGCTATTTCTAAAGGTACTGAAGTCGCTAAGGGGCTTATAGAAGCTATTAATAAAAATGATAAATATAACAAATCTCCAATTACGTTTGCTATATTTAAGCAAGAAAGTACAAGTTCTTTAAAGAATGGTACTTATATTTCAAGCGCTACTGTTCAAAAGAACGAGACTAATCTTGGAAATTGGGATACTATTGATGAAAAGTCGTATTCGTATCCTTCTCAAGAATTTGGGGGGGCACATGGAGAAGATAATGATAAGCTAAAGAAATTTTCTGAAGCAATGAAGGCATTTTCTCCAGGAGATTATATCCCTGTTAATGCTAAGATTTCTTATAAGCAAAATAAGATGGATAAATTAAAGATGGATATTGTCGTTAAATATAACGGTAAGTCAGAATTAATGGCACTCTCTCAAACGGCTGCTCAAAGTATGTTAGAACAATTTCCTAAAGATGCTAAAGTTCAATTACAAATAAAGTCCGAGAATAAAATCGAGGCTGTTATTATAAAAGAGAAGAACAGCGATAAACCGTTTGTTTCTTTCCTATAATAAAAAAAGACAGTTTTTAAGCTGAGGCTACTGAAAAAGTGAATACTTCGAGAAAAACATTTCGAATTTCCTAAAGATGTTGAAAGAAGAAAGGAGGTCATTACCTGTACATAGTAGGGAATGACCTCTTTTTTCTTATGAAATAGACTCTTTCAGTGCCTTCTTTAAAGTGTCAGATTATGTTGATGTTATTCAAATTGGCGCTCGCAATATGCAAAACTTTGAACTGTTAAAGGCAGCTGGTGCTGTAAATAAACCAATATTATTAAAGCGTGGTTTATCAGCAACAATTGAAGAATTTATTAATGTAGCAGAATATAGTATGGCAGAGGGGAATGGTAATATCATTTTATGTGAGCGTGGTATTCGCACATATGAATCAGCAACGCGTAATACGCTTGATATTTCCGCTGTGCCAATTTAAAAGAAAGAAACACATTTACCTGTTGTTGTCGATGTAACACACCCTACAGGGCGACGTGACCTTCTCTTACCGTTTGCAAAAGCGGCTATGGCAATTGGTGCTTTTGCTATTATGGCTGAAGTACATCCAGACCCAGTAGTTGCATTATCAGATGAAGCGTAGCAAATGGACATTCCAGAATTCAATGAGTTTATGAAAGAATTAAAAGCATTCGGAAGTAAATTATAAAAAGATTTCTTAGTCTATGTAGGCTTGTTACATAGCTTTTTTACAAAAATTGACCTTTTTTGCATAAAAAATACGAAAATACGAGAAAAGAAGCGAATTTTTTCGAAACTTTTGCGGGAAAATATTGTATGACCCTGTGTTTTTAGCGTATCATTAGTAAAAGGAAGAACTCGGGACGATTGTTGGCATCTGCAAATAGAGTTGATGTCTTTTTTTCATTCAAGTGAACCGATACATAAAAATAGATAACATAAATAGAAGGAGTGTGCGAAGAGATGAACGTAACAATCTATGATGTAGCGCGTGAAGCAAATGTTTCAATGGCTACCGTATCACGCGTTGTGAATGGTAACCCAAATGTAAAGCCTACAACAAGAAAGAAAGTATTAGAAGCAATTGATCGTTTAGGATACCGCCCGAATGCGGTAGCACGTGGACTAGCAAGTAAGAAGACAACTACAGTGGGTGTTATTATTCCGGATATCTCAAATACGTTTTATGCAGAACTTGCTCGTGGAATTGAAGATATCGCAACAATGTACAAATATAACATCATTTTAAGTAACTCTGACCAGAACAAAGAGAAAGAGTTCCACTTATTAAATACGATGCTTGGGAAACAAGTGGACGGGATTGTTTTCATGGGTGAAGATATTACAGATATTCACGTTGAAGAGTTCAAAAAATCTCCAGTACCAATTGTATTAGCAGCGTCATTTGATGAACAAAATGAAACGTCATCAGTAAATATTGATTATACACAAGCAGCTTACGATGCAATGAAGCATTTTATTGAGCAAGGACATAAACGTATCGGTTTCGTCTCTGGTCCTTTCATTAATAAAGCAGGAAGCGCGAAGAAGTTACAAGGTTATAAAAAAGCTTTAGAAGAAGCAGGTATTTCATATGATGAAAATCTTATAATTGATGGAGATTACACATATGATTCAGGTATAGAAGCGTTTGAAAGACTTTGGGGCATGGATGAAAAACCAACAGCAATCTTCGTATCTTCTGATGAAATGGCACTAGGTGTAATCCACGCAGCACAAGACGCGGGATTAAACGTACCAACGGATATCGAAGTGCTTGGTTTTGACAACACACGTCTTGCATTAATGGTTCGTCCGCAACTTTCGACAGTTGTACAACCAATGTATGATATCGGTGCAGTAGCAATGCGTCTACTAACGAAATATATGAACAAAGAAAAAGTAGAAGATCACTCAGTTATCTTACCTCACCGTATCCAATTTAGAGATTCAACGAAGTAAGAATAAGAGAGCTCACAGCGATAGCTGTGAGCTTTTATTCATATTCAGGATAATGGTGTTTAACTACTGTATCTACACTTTCAGTTTTCTTAACATGTAAAAAGCGTGCATATAATTCTTTTCCTGTCTCAAATGGTGTGTCATCTAATTCGAAAACATGCAACACTTTTCTAAACGTCCATGTTACTTGCTCGCCGTACATATTATCGTACGTATCTTCAGACTGTAGAGCTATCTTTTCACCTAGCTCATGAGCTTCCTCTAAACTGTTCGCCTTAACGAGAATGATACTTTCTTCAAAAAGTGTATCGTGATTCTCTTCATAATGTTCATCAATTTTACTAGGATTAGGTTTACCTGAATGGACAGATTCAAATAATAATTTTACAGCATACACATGAGATCAGTCTCCTTATGCTGAATGTTTTATTTTATAAACAATACTCGCGATAAGTGAAGCGGGTATTGTAAATACGTTGCTTTGATAATGGTAATGTATTTGGGATTCTTTATAAGACATTCGCTACAGTTGGGGGTATTCCTTGTTATATGTCACACAAGTGCAAATTTAACTATTATAGGGCAATGTCATGTATAATAGAAAGAAAAGGCTTGTGAGGGGGGAGAAGAGATGATCGTTCTTTGGATAATTACGCTTTGCATGACTGCTATTTTTGCATATATGACGTTAAAACAAAATGGCTTAAAGCGATTTGTTCCAGGAAGTATTCTTGCAGGAATCGCCCTTATCACGTATGTAATTTCTATTTTTATTGAAAGTGTATCAGTGGACATGAGCACAAGTTTAATGTTCATGGGTATTACACTATTTGCAGGTAGCATTATGGTACTTATGGTTGCAGGTATTATTGCATTTATTCATATGAATTCGGAAACGTTATAGCATATAAAAAAAGGCATGTCCCGAGGGGGCATGCCTTTTTATCCGTTCAATTATGCTCTATCTTTAGAAGAGTTTTGTTGTTTTAGTAAGTCGCGAATTTCGCCAAGAATTTCTTCTTCTTTTGTTGGTTCTGGAAGTTCTTCTTTCTTTTCTTCTTCTTCTCTTTTAGATGTTAGTTTGTTGAAAACTTTAACAAACATAAAGATAGCAGCTGCAATAATTAAGAAATCAAAAATAGTTTGGATGAAGTTACCATACATAATAGATGATTTACCGAATGTAAGTTTTAAATCTGTAAAGTTAACGCCGCCCAGTACCATACCAAGTAATGGTGTGATGATATCTTTAACTAAAGAACTAACGATTTTACCGAATGCAGCACCGATTACAACCCCGACAGCTAAATCGATTACATTCCCTTTGAATGCGAATTTTTTAAACTCGTTCCACATGTGTTAATCCCATCCTTTCCACGATTCAATATGAAATTTATAATTCCTATCAACATATTCTATAGAAATTTGTGATAGAAATAAAGAGGAAATGGGAATGAAAGTAAATTCTGAAAAATGTATCCGTTTTAATTTTTGCTTACAGCTTGCAGTAGAGATTGGAGCATTTGTTGAGATTTTAATCCTTCTAATCCATCTACAATAGGCTGTGTATCACCTTGTACACATTGGATAAAATGATGAACAGCATCTTCAAATCCGCGCTGCTTTAACGTTGTCTCCCATGATGGTGAACCACTTTGTGAAACGGAGTTTTCTTGCTCAATTTCAAATGTGTTCATATTTTTTACGCGAATGATTTTACCTGCCGTTACAAGTTCAATTTGTTCTAAATTTGTACCTGCATGGCGGTGCATCGCCGTAGAAAGTAAAAGTCCATTTGCAGTTGTATATGTATGATGTCCGTAAAGAAGTTCGTTCTTTTCATTGATTTGCATCATATTATGAACGATGTTAAGGTCATCGTTAGCTAACCAGCGAGCAGTATCTACAATATGTAAGTAATCATCTAACATAGTAAAGTCATACGTATATGGCCCCACCTTATTTGTGCGGTGCTTTTCAATTCGAATCCATGAAGTATCATTAGCTTGCTCTTTGGCAGTAACGTACATAGGAACGAAACGGCGATTAAATCCCACCATTAACTTTCGATTATACTTTTCACTCATTTCAACTAGCTTCTCTGCTTGCTCAGTAGTAGCAGCTAGCGGCTTATCAACATAAACATCGATTCCTTTTTTCAGAAGTTCAGAAACGATTTCATAATGTGTAGCAGTTGAACTATGAACGAAAGCCGCATCACATTCTGAAGCGAGTGCCTGAAGGTTAGCGAAATCTTGAATACGATATTGCTCGCAAATTTGTTTTCTTTTATTAACATTAGGTGTAAACGCTCCCACAAAAGTCCAATCAGTTTCCTTTGTCAGTGTTGGAAGGTAAGCCTTTTGTGCAATACTGCCTAATCCAATCATTCCAATACGAGGTTTGCTCATGTTTTTTTCCCACCCTATTATAAATATATAAGTTGTCTAGCTGTATAGCTATGTGACGAAATAACTGTAGCATAGACTGGGGAGAATGGCAAAAAATAGATTTAAAAATGATACGTTTTTTATAGGAAATGAGCTTTTATTTATTTGTCGCTAACAAAATCTTCTCTATCTCTTCAAAGTTATGAACACGGGCATGCTCTAGCGGGGTAACACCATCGTTGTCGGGAATATTTACATCTGCACCGTGCTCAATAAGAAGCTGAATGACTTGTTGCTGTGTTTCGTTTCCATTACTTAGTACGATGGCTTCCATTAAAGCGGTCCACCCGAGATTATTTACATGGTTAACATCAATAGTTGTTCGCGTAAGGAGTTCTTTAATAACATCAATATAGCCATGTTCTGAGGCGGGGATAAGAGCTGTTCCGCCGTAACGATTTGTAAGCGATGGATCTGCACCGGCATCAATCGTTAGTTTTAAAATATCAAAGTAACCTTCTGCACCGGCGTATAGAAAGGGATTGTTTTTCATATCGTCTTGGATATTTACGTCAGCCCCTGCTTCAATAAGCACTTTTGCAGTTTTTACATCATTTTTGTATGTAGCAATCATAAGAGAAGTACGTCCTTTATTGTCCGTTATATTTATGTCAGCCCCTTTTTTGAGTAATGATATAACAGTATTCGTTTCTTGTTTCTCAGTAGCTGTTAGTAGTGCTGTCTCCATGTTTGTCATCTCCTTTTTAACTTCTTGTTCTTGTGAGCATCCTTGTAAAAAAATTACGCAACATATCATGCTTAATGTTTTTTTGAACATGGAATTTCAACCTCCTTTTGCAAGCAATTCGGTATCCTAATTTAAACTGTAAAATAGGAACATTAAATTTTTATAAACTGGTGCTAAAATTACTATAAAATCGCTTGAGTATTTGAACATATATTTTTATGCTTATGAATAACAAGGTTTGTTAAAGTGAGGATGTAAGATATGTCTATTAAAACAAGATTTTTATTTTCTTATATCGCTGTTATTCTCGTTTCCATCACGCTCATATTAGTCGCGGGATTTTTAATTGTTTTTTCCATAACAGGAGACTTGGAATCAGTGAAAAATTTCTATAAAAGTTCCTATATTCAAAAGCCGCTTACGCCAGAAGAAGAGAATACGTATATTGAATTGAAATTAGCGGCAAAAAAAAATCAATCACAACTATTAGATGAATCGTTCGTTTCATCACTTGAAAAAGAAGGTGTGAAAATAGTTGTAAGAAAGGGAGAAACCATTTCTTATGCTACAAAAATATTTGAAGGTGTATCTTTAAAAGAAGCCATTCCGAAATTTGAATCAGCAAATATTAATAGTCGTGGTACAACGGAACTAGGCGATACATTTTATCGATATGTAAAATTTGATTTTTATTTTCCCGGAGATGAAGAAGGGAGTATATTTGTACTAAAAAGGCAGAGTTCATTTGTCGATCTTACACAAAAATTATTTCCAATTTTGTTCGGAGCGCTTTTACTGTTAGCCATTTTACTCATAGGGTTATTAAGTTATTTCGTCTCAAGAAGTGTGATAAAACCAATTTTTGTATTGAAAGATGCGACTGGGAGAATTAAAGAAGGGGATTTAGATTTTCAAATTCCAGTTACATCCTATGATGAGATTGGGCGATTAAATCAAGGGTTTGAGGAAATGAGGAAGAGATTAAAAGAGTCGATAGAGATGCAAACACAGTATGAAGAAAATCGAAAAGAACTCATTTCAAACATATCTCATGATTTAAAAACACCGATTACATCTATTATTGGATATGTAGAAGGCATAAAAGATGGAGTCGCAAATACGCCAGAAAAAATGGATAAGTATTTAACGACCATTCATACGAAGGCAAAACATATGGATACACTCATTGATGAGCTCTTTTTGTTTTCAAAGCTTGATTTGAATCGAGTTCCCTTTCAGTTTGAAACGATAGAGTTAAACGTGTTTATGCAGGAATTATTAGAAGAGATGCAGATGGATTTAAGTGAGGAAGGTATAGAAGTTTACTTACAATTACAATCATCACCACTATATGTAACGGCTGATTGCGAAAAGATAAATAGAGTTATATCAAATTTGATTCATAATAGTGTGAAATACATGGATAAAGAAGAGAAGAAAATTACTGTAACAGTATTGAGTGATAACAATAAAGTTATTGTGAAAGTGATGGACAATGGGTCAGGTATAGAAGCTGATACGCTGCCGTATATATTTGAGCGGTTTTATCGTGCAGAGCAATCGCGAAATTCTAGCACAGGTGGAAGTGGACTTGGCTTAGCGATAGCGAAGCAAATTGTTGAAGAACATGGCGGGGAAATTTGGGCGGAAAGTAAGCTTGGGGAAGGTACAAGTATTTTCTTCTCATTGAAAAAAGTGCAGGAATGTGGTGAGTAGAATGAAGAGAATTTTACTAGTAGAAGATGAAATAAGTATTGCAGAATTACAGCGAGATTATTTAGAAATTAGTGATTTTCAAGTTGATGTAGAGCATTCTGGAGAAACAGGCTTACAAAGGGCTTTACAGGAAGATTATGATTTAATTATTTTAGATATTATGCTTCCGAAAATGAATGGTTTTGAAATTTGTAAACAAATACGTGCTATAAAAGACATTCCGATTTTACTTGTTTCAGCAAAGAAGGAGGATATAGATAAAATTCGCGGACTCGGTTTAGGCGCGGATGATTATATAACGAAGCCGTTTAGTCCAAGTGAATTAGTCGCAAGAGTAAAAGCACATATTTCTCGTTATGAAAGATTATCAGGAAATGTGAGTAAGCAACGCGATACGTTATATATTCATGGAATTTCTATCGATCAGCGAGCGAGAAAAGTTTTTATAAACAATGAAGAAATTGCGTTTACAATGAAAGAATTTGATTTATTAACATTCTTTGTAACGCATCCAAACCAAGTATTAAATAAAGAACAGTTATTTGAACGTATTTGGGGACTAGAATCAGCTGGCGATTTAGCCACTGTCGTTGTTCACATTAGAAAGCTACGTGAAAAAATTGAAAGAGATCCTGCTCACCCGCAATATATTGAAACAGTGTGGGGAGCTGGTTATCGCTTTAACGTGTAATGTACCTGCCAAGTAATTGGTAGGTTTTTTATGTTAAGATATAAAGAGAGATAAAACATAGGAGAGCATGAGAGGGCGTGCTACATTTTGGGAGATACATTAAAAGATAATAAATCAAACAAGGCTTTAAAGATTGGAACCAATATCATACTTATCTTATTAATTATCGGTGCAATACAAATGTTTTATGATGAAGATTCTACGAATGATCATTTCGGTGGGTTATTTATGATGGTTTTTTTGGGAATTAAAATAATTTCTAATTTGATGATGAGTATAAAAGCAGGAGATAAAAAGTCGATATTCATTGATGTAGGCTTAATGATTTTTTTGTTCTTCTTGTTGTTTCTAGTGTGAAATATTTCTTTTGAAAAAAGTTCATATTCTTATAGAGGCTGTGAGCTTTCCTTAGTAATAACGGTATTAGTGTAACGATTTATAAAATGTTTGAGTAGTAGAAGTAAACTGAGCAGCTTCTTCTAAAAAAGGATAATGGTTACTCTCCTCAAATATCACAAAGATAGAATTACGTATACCCTCATGCATCTCGATAGAATATTGGATCGGGCACTGTACATCATATCTTCCGCATATAATAAGGGTCTTTGTTTGGATGGAAGGTAAATTCTCTCTTAAATCAAATGACGGATATTCATTGGCGAAAGTGTTCATCCGGCTAGCGGACATAGTTTTTTTGATTGGTTTACAAAAATAAAATTTGTAGTTTTCGGGTTTATACAATGATAATTTTGTTCTCTTAGTAGATAGTTCTTTCCGTTCTTCACTTGTAAGGTGAGGGCTTTTTAAAGTTTCGATGAGTTGTTGCATATAATGAAACTGAGGATGTGCTGGGTGATAAATGCAAAATAGTGTTTCGGTATAGTTACTTGCTGCGGCTCCAACGATGACTAATGATTGTAAGGAATTTGGATATGTAATCGCATATAAAAGTCCAAGCATACCGCCTGTTGAGTGGCCAGCGAAATGCCATGTTGGGAGTTGTAAAGCTTCTCGTATTGCTTCTAAGTCGTGAACGGTTTCAATCATACTTAATTCTTTTTCTGAATTGGCTTTTGCTGAGTTACCAGCGTTTCGTAAATTAATGAGCAATACACGATGCGTAGCAGTGAAAACATCCGCAAAGTAATCGCCAGTGTCATTAAATTGTGAATAGTGATGTGTAATACAAAGCGGTTCGCCATTTCCTTTTGTAAAGAGTTCGAATGTGCCGCGTTTCGTGTTGATTATTTGTTGTTTCCACATAGTGTCACTACCTTTTCTCATTAGAGTTGGGGTTAGTTCATTAATAAATAAAAAATATATCATCGATTCGACACGGAATATCGATTTAACGACAAAACACAACAATAGTAGCAAACAAACTATAAAAGAAAGGAGGCTGTTCAAAAAGCGAGCCTCCTCTCTGTTTAATATAAAGATTTTGTCATATTATTCCGAATAATTTCAAGAGATTTCGCTACAGTTAATGCATTTTTTTCTTCGATTTCTGGTTTTCTAGGGATAGGTTGATACATGTTGTCTGGATCTTCCCATGTAAGGGGAAGGTCGGTTTCTGCTTGTCCTTTCCAAGCGTCAATCCATTCTGGAGGGAGATAACCTGAGATGTTTTGGATGTTGTTCATTTCGAGCCAAATGAGTGCCCAAGCTCTTGGTACGACGCGCCAGTGATCATAGCCACCACCGCCGACAGCAATCCAGCGCCCGTCGCAATATTCATTAGCGATTTCACGAGCGAGCTTCGGTATTTCACGGTAAATGTTCATCGTTGCGCAAAGGTGTGTAAGTGGATCGTAATAATGTGCATCAGCACCATTTTGCGTTAAAATAATATCCGGTTTAAAGTATGCTGCCACTTCTTTTACAACTGTTCGATATGAATCTAAAAATGATTCGTCTTCTGTAAAAGCGTCGAGTGGAACGTTAAAAGAATAATTATATCCATTTCCTTGTCCACGTTCATTTACTGCGCCAGTTCCAGGAAATAAATAACGCCCAGTTTCGTGTAATGAAATGGTGCATACGTTAGGATCGTCGTAAAAAGACCATTGTACCCCGTCACCGTGATGAGCATCTGTATCAATATATAAAACGCGTAAACCGTATTTCTTCTGAATATATTTCATTGCGATAGAGCTATCGTTATAAATACAAAAGCCAGATGCTTTCCCGCGAAAGCCATGATGTAAGCCGCCGCCTAAATTAAGCGCATGCTTTACTTTTCCGGAAAGAATAGCATCGACAGCTGTTAATGTTCCGCCAACGAGTAATGCACTTGCTTCATGCATATTTGGAAACATTGGTGTATCTTCTGTTCCAAGCCCATATGTCATCGCAATTGATTTTTCTAGCTTTCCTTCTCCAGCAAGTTTTACCGCATTTATGTACTCCTCTGTATGAATGAATGCAATTTCCTCATCTGTAGCCATTCTTGGCGAGATGACTTGAGAAGGGGAGATAAAACCACTCTTTTGTAATAAGTCATACGTAAGTGTGACGCGTAGTTGGTTAAAAGGATGATCAGGGCTAAAAGAATAGCCCCGAAAGTCATCCGAATAAATGAAGGCGCTGCTCATGCTTGCATCCCCATTATGTTTGGCCATAATACGCGGTAGCCCTCTGCTTCGAGTGCATCGATCACTTTTAGAGGATTCATCGTTTGAATGCGGAAAACGAGTACTTTATCATTCTCATCTTTTGCTGGATAGACGAGAACGCTCACAATATTTATTTGTAAATCACTAAAAATAGCAACGACTTTTCCAAGAATACCAGGTTCATTTTTCACTTGAATTTCAATTTGTGAACTTGGTTGATGAGCTCCTGTTAATTTTACTAACGTGTGCAGCACTGTAGATTCAGAAATGATACCTACGAGTTTTCCAGCTTTCGTAACAGGAAGACAGCCTATTTTATTTTCAAAAAATAAAGTCGCAATTTCCTCAACGAAATCGAGAGGGTGACAAGTCATAATAGGGTGTTTCATTATGAGTTCAAGCGGTTGCTTCAGCATATCGAGTGAAACTTGTTCATCTAAAATAGACGGACTTGCATCTCTTACATCTCGATCAGAAATAATGCCTACTACGTGATTATTTTGATCGACAATTGGAATGTGCCGAATACCTTTCGTACGTATCGTTCGGATTGCTGTTTCAATTGTATCGTTTGGATGTAGTGTTACTACATTTTGATTCATAATTTCTTCTACAATCATTCCAGTTGCCCCCTTTATTAATACATAAAACGATTGTGAAAACGTAGACGATCAAATGCTTGAATGGAATCCGTATCGACGCGTTTACCGATGCGAACCATTAAACAGTTAGCCGGGTGTGAACAAATTTCAGGATCGTCTGTAGCCATCCATTGTAAACCACCAGCATTCATCATTTTTTCCATTACTTTTCGGTATTCCCAAACATTTAAGCCTGTTTGTTTTAAATCCCAGTGCCAATAATATTCAGTCGTTAATATAATGTAATCTTCCATATGATCGTCCATCATTGAAACTTCTAATAAATTTTTTCCGACAGAGCAACCACGAAAGGCTGGGACAACTTCAATCGCCCCGAGTTCAATTAAGTTTTCAATCTTTCCTTCTGACCATCGCTCGAGCGGATCAGGATATAAGTATGTAACATATCCAACGATCGTTTGGTCATGTCTAGCAATAATGAGACGAGCTTCTGGTAATTTAGAAATTTCGACAATTGCTTTATATTGCTGCTCGGCAGGACGAAACGCAATTAAGTCTGGATGAAATTCATACATTTCAAGATTATGTGTAGAGACAGGACCTTCAATAATTAAAGTGCCTTTCGCTGTTTTTAAGTTTCTGGCATTATATATTTTTTTATGAATCAATTTATTGCTCACCACCTTGAGGGTTTGTGAATCTATTAATATCGTACTTTATAATATATGCGATGTGAATCGAATTTTGTCATTAAAAATTTGTCTAAAAATCAACAAAAATACTGAAAATTTTAAATAATGTCATTATAATAGATAATAGAATACATAGGAGGGGGATGTAAAGTATGAAAGTGGAAACGCTTCCTGTCATTAAAGGAGAAAATAATTTGCCGAATTATGAAGAGGCATACGCGAATTTTAACTGGGAAGAGGTTAATAAAAATTTTACTTGGAATGAAACAGGACGAGTAAATATGGCGTATGAGGCAATTGATAAGCATGCGAAATCAGATCGAAAGAATAAAGTAGCACTTTATTATCAAGATGGATCGCGAAAAGAGAAATATACGTTTAAGGAAATGAAGGATTTTTCTAATAAAGCAGGAAATGTCCTGAAAAACTATGGCGATGTTGAGAAAGGCGATCGCGTTTTTATTTTTATGCCGCGTTCCCCAGAATTATATTTCGCACTTTTAGGTGCAGTGAAATTAGGGGCAATTGTTGGACCATTATTTGAAGCATTTATGGAAGGCGCAGTTCGCGATCGTTTAGAAGATAGCGAAGCTAAGGTGTTAATTACAACTCCTGAATTGTTAGAGCGCATACCATTAAATGATTTACCTGCTTTAAAAACAGTCTTCCTTGTTGGAGACAATGCAGAAGAAGGCGGTAAAACTGTAGCGTTCAATCCTTTATTTGAACAAGCTTCAAAAGAATTACATATCGAGTGGTTAGGCCGTGAAGACGGTTTAATTCTACATTACACATCTGGTTCTACTGGTAAGCCAAAAGGCGTCCTTCATGCTCAAAACGCAATGGTTCAGCACTATCAAACAGCGAAATGGGTATTAGATTTAAAAGAAGATGATGTATATTGGTGTACAGCTGACCCAGGCTGGGTAACTGGAACAGCTTACGGTATTTTTGCACCGTGGTTAGTGGGAGCATCAAATGTTATTTTAGGCGGGAGATTTAGTCCAGAGGCATGGTATGAAGCACTGCAAGATTACGGTGTAACAGTTTGGTATAGTGCACCGACAGCGTTCCGTATGTTAATGGGAGCTGGACAAGACGCAATTAAAAAATATGATTTATCACAAGTGCGTCACGTATTAAGTGTTGGTGAGCCATTAAATCCAGAAGTAATTCGCTGGGGTATGAGCGCATTTGGACTTCGTATTCATGATACGTGGTGGATGACAGAAACAGGTGGACAAGTTATTTGTAACTATCCTTGTATGGAAATCCGTCCAGGTTCAATGGGGAAACCAATTCCGGGTGTGAAAGCAGCGATTGTTGATAATGAAGGAAATGAAGTGCCTCCATACACAATGGGGAACTTAGCAATTGGTAAAGGTTGGCCATCTATGATGCGTGGAATCTGGAATAACCCACAAAAATATGATTCTTACTTTATGCCGGGAGATTGGTACGTATCAGGTGATTCAGCTTATATGGATGAAGATGGATACTTCTGGTTCCAAGGGCGCATTGATGATGTAATTATGACGTCAGGTGAGCGTGTTGGTCCGTTTGAAGTAGAAAGTAAATTAATCGAGCATGCTGCTGTAGCAGAAGCTGGTGTAATTGGTATTCCTGATCCAGTACGCGGGGAAATCATTAAAGCATTTATCGCGCTTCGCGTGGGATACGAACCATCTGAAGAATTAAAAGAAGAGATTCGTCAATTTGTGAAAAAAGGCTTAGCAGCTCATGCAGCTCCAAGACAAATTGAATTTAGAGATAAATTACCGAAAACGAGAAGTGGTAAAATTATGCGCCGCGTATTAAAAGCGTGGGAATTAAACTTACCAACAGGTGACTTATCGACGATGGAAGATTAGAGAATATTTAAATGTAAGTATTATCGTGATTTGAAATTTTGAAAATAGAAGGTAAGCAAACATATTAGTTATGTTTGCTTACCTTTTTCAATGGGATTAAAGATTTAAAATAAAGAATAATTAACATAGCGGGAGGAGAAATACGTGATTACACTAAAGCCTATGGCCGAAGAGGAGTTTCAGCGTTATTGTGAGTATGCGATTGAAGATTATGCGAAAGAGAAGGTTGCTGCTGGAAATTGGAGTGAAGATGAAGCTGTTAACTTGTCCAAAATAGAATTTGACCGGCTGTTACCAAAAGGTGAAAAAACCGAGTACAATTACTTATACTCTATCTTTCATGATCAAAATCTAGTTGGAATGATTTGGATTGCACAAAAAGCGCCTACAAGTAATGAGGCAGGTTTTATTTATGACTTTATTATTTTTGAGCAATATCAAGGGTTAGGGTATGGTAAAAAGGCAATGAAAGAACTTGAAGTGATTGCTAAAGAATTAGGAATGAAAAAAATTGGACTTCATGTTTTTGGTCATAACAAAGTTGCTCGTGGATTATATGAAAAGTTAGGCTATGAAATTACAAATATAAATATGATTAAATCTATTTAAGAAAGCTATTTATAAGTATTAAAAGGGGACTTCCTATAAAACAGTTGACTTTCGTTACGTAATTTGACGCCGAAAAGAACCGGATTTTTTATGGAAGAAAGAGTGTGTTTGAACCACACTCTTTCTTTTTGTATGCTATTATAAGAATGAATAACTTATATATATAAGTTAAAGGGGGCAGTAAAATGAAAACAGAAAAAGAAAAGATGATACAAGGGGAAATGTACATACCGGCTGATCCAGTTTTAGTAAAGGACAGGGAGCAAGCTCGTATATTAACGAGAAAATTAAATGAAACACCAGAAGTAAAGCTAGAAGAACGTAGTGCAATCGTAAAAGAATTATTCGGAACGACTGGAGATAACATTCATCTTGAATCTTCTTTTAGATGTGATTACGGTTATAACATTCACGTTGGTGAAAACTTTTACGCAAACTTTGACTGTACGATTTTAGACGTATGCCCAGTTACAATCGGAGTGAACTGTATGTTAGCTCCAGGTGTTCACATTTATACAGCAACGCATCCGCTTGATCCAGTAGAGCGCATAAGCGGATCAGAGTACGGAAAACCAGTTACAATTGGCGATAACGTATGGATTGGCGGAAGAGCGATTATTAATCCGGGCGTAACAATTGGAGATAATGCTGTCATCGCATCTGGCGCTGTTGTAACGAAAGATGTGCCAGATAATGTAGTAGTTGGCGGGAATCCTGCGAGAATCATAAAAAAAATAAAATAATATTTGAACGAAGCGCCTTCCTCGTCTGTATACATTTATGAAAGAATAGATGAGGGAGGATTTTTATATGTCCAATAAATTGATGCTTACTTTTGCTTTAATTGGAATTATAGTTGTGTTTTCTTGTGGTATGTTATTACCTATACCAATTGGATTTAAAATTTCAATGATTACATTTGGGATTATTATGATTGTTATTTTTTCAATCCTTATTCCGTTTGATAAGAAGTATATTGTACGAAAAAATGGAAATAAAATTGATTTTACAAAAACAAAAATATATTTTCGTTGGAATGTATTTGATACAATTTCGGTCTGTCTTGCAGTGTATGCATGTATATGTGTGCTAGCGTTAAATATTTTAGTTTCAACCGGCCATACGATTCAAAACCCATATATTCAATTTTTTACGAATCAGTCACAAGCATGGGTCATTGTCGCAAGTGCATATTTAATTTCCCGTATTTCATTAACGTTAAAAGGAATAAAGGAGATCAAAAAAAATGGCGCAGATTGGGATTGAGGAGGAGCTCATGCTTGCGTACCAAAATGGAGATAAGCAAGCTGGAGAAAAACTATATGTTTTAATCAAACCAGCGCTATATACATTTTTGTATCGATTTAATCGTGATGAACAACTGAGTATAGATCTCGTTCAAGATACGTTTTTGACTCTAGAGCGTAAGAAACATATGTATGAAACCCGAAAAGGAAAAATTAAAACGTATTTATTTCAAATCGGTTACCGTCTTATGATTAATAAATTAAATAGAAGAAAAAAGTGGCGTTCGCTCTTACCGTTTTTAGTACCAATGCAAGAGGTAGAGTTTTCCCACGAAGACCGGCTTACGGTAAGAGAAGCAATTTTGAAAGTTCCTGAAGAACAGCGAGCGGTCCTGATTCTTTCTTATTATCATGATATGCAGCAAAAAGAAATTGCAGAGGTACTGGATATTCCTGTTGGAACAGTGAAGTCGAGACTTCATAACGGGATAAAGAAATTAAAACAATTGCTGGAGGTGGATGAAATTGAACGAAAATCCCTTTAAGAATGAATATAAATTAAAGCAGCATTTAGATAGCGATCATGTAGAAATACCGGATTTTCCAAAAACGGTAAGCCGCTTCGAGCGATTTCTTGGATTTCTTGCTTCTCCAGCGAAAGATCCTGTGGAAGCGACGATTGGGAATGATTTATCGGTTGTGTTTCATGTGTCGTTATTAGTTGGTGTTCCAGTTATTTCTCTTATTACGATATTCCTTGCGACTTTATAAAGGATTGGTAGGGAAAGAACTCATACCTCTATTTGACACGCCTATATAAATGATGGTATAAAGAAAAGTATATGAATAATTGAGCGTGGAAAGGGAGAAGTAGTGATCATTTCCCTGTTTTAGAGAGCTGATGGTCGGTGGAAATCAGCACATAGATGATCGCGAATTACGCCCCTAGAGCATCTTTTTTCGATTGAAGTGTATTCAAAAGGGAAAAGACGGTGCTAAGCCGTTATGTAAATAAGGTGGTAGGCTTTTTTTGCCTGCAACTAGGGTGGTAACGCGATAATCAAAATCGTCCCTTATTTAAGGGGCGATTTTTTTATGTTTTCAACCTTCACGCCAGTAATGAACTTAAAGGAGAGTATGTAGGATATGGGTATTTTACAAGATCTTGAATTTCGCGGTTTAATTAATCAGCAAACAGATGCTGAGGGACTTGAGCAATTATTAGAAAAAGAAAGCGTTAAATTATACTGTGGTTTCGACCCGACAGCGGATAGCTTACACATCGGTCATATGTTACCAGTATTAATGTTACGTCGTTTCCAATTAGCTGGTCACCAACCAATTGCACTTGTTGGCGGTGGTACTGGCATGATCGGTGACCCAAGTGGTAAAAAAGCAGAGCGTACATTAAATACGAAAGATACAGTTGCTTACTACACAGAAAGCATTAAAAACCAACTTTCAAACTTCTTAGAGTTTGAAAACGTGGACAACCCAGCAACAATGGCTAACAACTATGATTGGCTTGGTAACTTAGATGTAATTTCATTCTTACGCGATATCGGTAAAAACTTCGGTTTAAACTATATGTTAGCAAAAGATACAGTAGCATCTCGTTTAGATACTGGTATTTCATTCACTGAGTTTAGTTATATGATTTTACAATCATACGACTTCTTAAACTTATACCAAAACCATAATTGCCGTCTACAAATCGGTGGTAGTGACCAATGGGGTAACATTACAGCTGGTCTTGAATTAATCCGTAAATCAGAAGAAGATGCGAAAGCGTTCGGTTTAACAATTCCACTAGTTACAAAATCTGACGGTACGAAGTTTGGTAAAACAGAAGGCGGCGCAATTTGGTTAGACCCAGAGAAAACAACTCCTTACGAGTTCTACCAATTCTGGATTAACACAGATGACCGCGACGTTGTTAAATACTTAAAATACTTCACATTCTTATCTCATGAAGAAATTCTTGAGCTTGAAAAGCAAGTAACTGAAGCACCAGAAAAACGTGCAGCACAAAAATCATTAGGATCTGAAATGACAAAACTTGTTCATGGCGAAGAAGCGTTAGAGCAAGCAATTAAAATTTCAGCTGCATTATTCAGTGGCTCTGTAGCAGAACTTACTGCAAGCGAAATCGAGCAAGGATTCAAAGACGTACCATCTGTAGAACGTACTGCAGAAGATACAGTATTAATCGACTTACTTGTAGAAAGCAAAATTTCACCATCTAAACGTCAAGCACGTGAAGATGTAACGAACGGTGCAATCTACGTAAACGGTGAGCGTACACAAGCGTTAGACTACGTTGTAACAGAAAACGACCGCATCGAAGGTAAATTTACAATCATTCGCCGCGGTAAGAAGAAATATTTCTTAATTCGTTACTAATCAGAAACGAATTTAAAACAAATAGTACCCCGAATGGTAGGCTGAAAAGTCTATCGTTCGGGGTTTTTATGTATGCATTTAAATTGCCTCATGATTTCTTTTAAATAGAATATGAAGAATTAATACGAGCATGTAAAGTAAGCTAATTAGCATAACGACAAATGCCCCGGGATAAAATTTTGCCGCATATATAAAGAAATCGATTTGATAAATATCGTCATAATGTGAAACGTACCCTTTAAAATAATTCGTAAACTTAGCGCTATATTTCCATTCATCAGGATTATCTATTAAATTACTCCCTTGATACCAACTCATAAGTGCTGAAGTAATAAACAGCATAAATGCACTGCCTAACTGAACCATTTGGTTTATTGTCAAAAAAAACACCCCCATTTTATGGTTATTATAACGTGATAATTTGCCTTAATAAACTATTCTGTAGATAAAATATAGTTAGCAATCCTGTAACCTTTTTGTTGTAATCTCCTTTTCGAGTTCATACGGAAATCACATGTAAGCGATATGATAAACGTATAACAAATAGAAAGGAGTGGTAAAACAAAATGTCACTAGAAGCGCTCATTATTTTTTCTTTGCTAAACGCTGGTCAGCTTGCAGAGCATTCGAAGGTTGATGTACATAAAGAGCAGAAAGATGCTTATGTATATGTTCAAAAAGAGGAAAATAAATAATTTTAATATATAAATAAAAGCTACCAGAGAGAACGTTTTAGTTTCTTTGGTAGCTTTTTCTATTGAGATATAATTTGGAAGTAATGAAAAAAGGAGTAGTCTGAAAATGAAATGATTATATGTTTAAGGAAATAAGTATAACAGCATGTAATGAAGATGGATTATAAAATTTTGCACAATAAACGGAGCTAGTATTAAAGAGAATCCAATCGTTGGAATGAATAAAAGAGAAGTAAGGACGATTATCCATAACTCATGAAAAAACTTCCTTGAAGTATCTTACTATACATACGATATTTATATAAATAAAAAAAGCCCAGGACCCTTGATAAACAAGGGTCCTAAGGCTTTTAATAATACTCTTTGCAGAGTACCGAGATTAACGAGAGTAGAACTCTACGATTAATGCTTCGTTGATTTCAGCTGCTAACTCAGAACGCTCAGCGTGACGAGTGTAAGTAGCTTCTAACTTATCAGCATCGAAAGTTAAGTATTCTGGTACGAAGTTGTTAACTTCGATCGCTTCTTTAACAACAACAAGGCTGTTAGATTTTTCGCGAACGCTGATAGTTTGGTTAGGTTTAACGCGGTAAGATGGGATATCTACGCGAGCGCCATCAACCGTGATGTGACCGTGGTTTACTAATTGGCGAGCTGCACGACGAGTGCGAGCTAAGCCCATGCGGTAAACTAGGTTGTCAAGACGAGCTTCAAGAAGGATCATGAAGTTTTCGCCGTGCTTACCAGGCATTTTACCTGCTTGGTCAAATGTGCGACGGAATTGACGTTCAGTCATGCCGTACATGTGACGAAGTTTTTGTTTCTCTTGTAATTGTAAACCGTATTCTGAAAGTTTCTTACGTTGGTTAGGACCGTGAGGACCTGGTGCGTAAGGGCGTTTTTCTAATTCTTTTCCTGTGCCGCTTAGAGAGATTCCAAGACGACGAGACAGTTTCCATGCTGGACCTGTATAACGAGCCATAGTTGACTCCTCCTTTAAAAATGTTTTTATTTTCGTAAAATAAAAACAGACGTAATCGATATTTACGGGTATTTTGTTTTCATGTACCTTCGCTCCAGCAGCAGGGAGTTACGAGATACACCTCCGCAGAGGAACAAAATACAAACGATAAACTCACATTACAAGGCTGCCTTTTTATTTTACACAAACGCTATTATATCTTTTACTTACAGTTTCGTCAAGAGACTCCCTTTTTGTTTTATGCAGATAAATTTTGGAAATTAACAAGAAGGAATTTAAAACAATATAAAAGAAAAGATAG
Source organism: Bacillus sp. AR13-1 (assembly GCF_008042285.1). Taxonomy (NCBI): domain Bacteria; kingdom Bacillati; phylum Bacillota; class Bacilli; order Caryophanales; family Bacillaceae; genus Bacillus; species Bacillus sp. AR13-1. The sequence continues at coordinate 126,753 of NZ_QNUA01000005.1, read as the reverse complement.
AAACACAAATAAAACGCTTACATAAAATGTAGTAAAAACGTTCATCAGATTTTTCCTGGTGGATATGTGGCAATAAAGACATAAGGGGGATGTTTTTATGAAAAAGAAACATATAGAGACAGCATTAATTCATCATGGATATGAATCAAATGAAAATAAAGGGAGTTTAACACCACCTTTATTTCAAACTTCTACATTTACGTTTGAGACAGCACAGCAAGGGGAAGCGAGTTTTGCGGGAGAAGATCCATCTTATATTTATTCAAGGCTTGGGAATCCAACTGTGAAATTATTTGAAGAACGTATGGCTGTTTTAGAAGGTGGAGAGGAAGCGCTGGCGTTCGGTTCAGGTATGGCAGCCATTTCAGCAACGTTAATCGGTTTTCTAAAGGCTGGAGATCATATTATTTGTTCAAATGGATTATATGGATGTACGTACGGTTTTTTAGAAGTATTAGAAGAGAAATTTATGATTACGCATTCGTTTTGTGATATGGAGACAGAGACTGATATTGAAAATAAAATTCGTCCAAATACAAAGCTCATTTTCGTTGAAACACCGATTAATCCAACGATGAAATTAATTGATTTAGAAAAGGTGATCGGGGTAGCGAAGCGAAATGACTTGCTTGTTATTGTTGATAATACGTTTTGTTCACCTTATTTACAAAGACCTCTTGAACTTGGTTGTGACGCCGTCGTCCATAGTGCGACAAAATATATTGGTGGTCACGGGGATGTTGTAGCGGGTGTAACAATTTGTAGAACGAAAACGTTAGCTGACAAAATCCGTCCGATGCGAAAAGATATCGGCGGTATTATGGCGCCGTTTGACGCGTGGTTATTGTTACGCGGATTAAAAACATTAGCAGTAAGAATGGATCGTCATTGTGATAATGCGGAAAAAATTGTATCGTTTTTGAAAAATCATGAAGCAGTAGAAGGTGTTTGGTATCCGGAGGGAGAATTAGCATCTCGGCAAATGAAACGAGGTGGGGGCGTTATTTCTTTTTCAATTAAAGGCGTGAAAGAGGAAACACAGTCGTTTATCAATGACCTCCATTTTATTACAATTGCCGTAAGTTTAGGTGATACAGAAACGTTAATTCAGCATCCAGCGACGATGACACATGCAGCTATTCCGGCTGAACTAAGAAAAGAAATGGGTATTTTTGATAATTTAATACGCCTATCTGTCGGCTTAGAATCATGGGAAGATATCGTTTCTGATTTAGAACAGGCACTAAAGAAGATATCTACTGTTAGTAATCAATAAAATGAAACTTTAATCAGTGGGGGTTTTGTCCATCCCCGGCTGATTATTAGCCCTCACCAATCGGGCTTTTACGGGCAGTTATCTCCCACTTAACTTCCTTGTATTCGCCGAATTTACTGCTCGTTAATGCGGGATAAAAAAGAGTGAGCTATCGGTTTCGTACGTTACGTACGTAATCGATAGCTCACTCTTTTCTTTATTAAATATGTTTTAGGAGTGTTTCCACAAACTTTTCTAAATAGTGCTGATCTACTTCATCGAAACGATTTTTTTCAGGACTATCAATATCAAGCACACCAATGATATTTCCTTCTTTTATAATCGGTACAACGATTTCAGAATTAGAGGCACTATCGCAAGCGATATGTCCTGGGAATTGGTGAACATCTGCTACAAGTTGCGTTGTTTTTGTTTCAGCTGCAACGCCGCAAACACCACGTCCGAACGGAATACGCACGCAAGCTGGCATCCCTTGGAATGGTCCAAGAACAAGTTGATTTCCTTCTGTTACATAAAAGCCAACCCAATTAACGCGATCTAAAAATTGATTTAATAGTGCGGACGCATTTGATAAGTTTGCGACTACGTTCGGTTCGCCAGTTAATAATGCATCCAGTTGTTTAATTACTGTCTCATATTGCTCTTCACGAGATCCTGCATAACTTTCTTTTGTAAACATGGAAACAACTCCCTTTTTAGCGAGATATGTAAAACGATAGCAAAATACGATGTATTTCACATGACTTTGTCGATAGAAAATTAAAGGAATTTGTCTTAAAAGTCAAGAAATTTAAACTATAGCTGTTCATTGAGAGGAAGTGAGCGCATGAAACAGACGAAACAAAAAGTAATTGATGCGGCAATATCGTTGTTTAACACGAAAGGTTATGATGGAACGTCGGTGCGAGAAATTGCAAAGCGAGCGGATGTGAATGTAGCGAATATTTCATATTATTTTGCTGGAAAGCAAGGGTTATTAGAACAGCTTATTACTGATTTTTTAGAAGGATATATTCACGTAATTGAAACGTCATTTGAACAGAGAGAATATTTATCGGCTAAAGATGTGATGGTGCAAATGGTGCGCGGGATTTTACGATATCAATTTGATAATAGAGAACTGACACGTTTTTTTTATAGAGAGCTTTCGCTTGATACGACATTAATTCGTGAAGTGATGACCGTCTATTTTTCTAGAGAAAGATATTATATAGAGCAAATCATTAAACAAGGACAAATGAAGCAAGAATTTAAAAAGGTATCTTTTACAATGTTTATGACGCAATTAAAAGGCATGATGAATATGCCGTTTTTATATCCACAATATATATCAGAGGTGCTACACTCATTTCCGTCTGAGACGTTTTTCTTAGAAATGTATACGAAGGAAATTGAGCAATGGATGGAACGAACATTATATAAAGCGAGTATGTATTATGAACTACCAAGAGCTGTTCATATGTGAAAAATCCCCACCTAACGAACTGAGGTGGGGATTTTTATATGTTGTTTTCTTTGCCATAAATTGTTGCATACTAGCGCAATAATTGTTAATGAGGCAACGGCAATTTCTATGTTATCGACAGTATAACTTTGAAACATAGAACCGATAAGTGCAAATACAGGAACTAAATTCATAAATAATATGCCGTTAATAGATGAAATATATCGATTTCCCGTGTTCCAGCAAAATACAGTGATACCCCCCGCAACAATCGACATATAAAGGAGTTCAAAACGAACGCTCATAACGGTATGTAGTGACGGTACAGAAATTATATTTGTACCGAGTTTAGCGGCTCATTACATATCAAAGTGTAAAGACTTATTAGAGGATACATATGAAATAGAATGGAAAATTGAGCATATGAAAGTATTAATAGAGTTATTTAAAGAGTGAAAAGTTGAAGCGATGTTCATCGATTCAGTAGTAGAAGGCGCTACATATATATAAGAAATGCGGGAAGAAAAAATCGTTTGTGCTGTTTCAAATGATCATCCGTATAGAGTGAAAAAGGTAATCCGAATGGAAGAGTTGCAAAATGAACAGCTAATTGTATACCCAGAAATATGTGATGTAAGGAAAATGATTATGAATGTGTTTCAATGTATGGGCGCGAAACCAATAATTGCGGTTGAAACATCTTATGCAGAACCGATGATTGCGATGGTAGGAGCTGGACTTGGTATAACATTGCTTCCGGAAACCGCTTTACAGTAAGCCGTAATGCAAGGTAACGTACGTGCGATTTCTGTAGAACCACCACTAATGCGAAAGATTTATTTCGTCTCTCATATGAAAGAGAGCTCGTTATCCTGCATTAACTGCCCGTAAAAGTCTTACCTTTATTGCATTCATTTGAGGACGGATAATGGAATAAGTGGAATATTAAGAAATATTACAATCACATGTAAAGAAACATGAAATTTTAAAAAAAACTAGGTCAAAAACACGTCATTACATGGTATGATTAGAACATTGTTAGTTGTTAAATATAGGGGAATTCCCTTTTTATACATAATGCCTTCCATTTCATAAACGGAACGGACAAAAAAAGAGATATAACTAGGAGGCTTTTTTGCATGGATTCTATCCTGACGATCGTTATCATTGTAGTAAGCTCTATTCTAGTGCTGCTCATGATAGAGCTTGTGATAAGAAATCGTTCATATAAAGATATTGAAGCACTGGAGCAGTGGAAACAAGAGATAAAAGATAAACCTGTGGCAGATGAACTAAAGCGGGTAAAAGATTTAAATATGACAGGTCAAACGGAAGAGCTGTTTGGTAAATGGCGTGAAGAGTGGGATGAAATTGTATCAACAACTCTTCCGAAAGCTGAAAAAGATTTAGGGCAAGCGCGAAAATTCGCCTCGCAATTCTCCTTCCGCAAAGCAAAGCATGCGATGAAAGAATCCATAAGTGGTTTAGATGACGCTGATAATCGTATTACAGACATTTTAAATGAATTACAGCAACTGTTAGAAAGCCATGAGAAAAATAGCGCGGAAATTGAAGGGTTACGTGATACATATCGTAGTATGAAAAAGAGCGTTCTTGCTCATCGACACATGTATGGAGCAGCTGAGCAAAAAATTGAAGAGATGTTAGATGTTGAATCCGAGAAGTTCAAAACTTTTGAAGAGGCAACAGATAATGGTGATTATTTAAAAGCGAGAGAAATTGTTATTAGTTTAGAAGAAGGTTTAGCAAGTTTAGAAATCGTTATTCATCAAATTCCGGATTTATTGGTAGAGTGTCAAGCGACATTACCAGTTCAGCTGGAAGATTTATTACAAGGTCATGATGATATGATAAGACAAGGCTATGTATTAGAGTATTTGGAAATCCCTAAAGAAGTCCGCGATATGACGACACAACTACACACATGTTTAATGGATATACAGGAACTTCATATAACAGAAGCAGCAGAAAAAGTAGAGAACTTAAAAACTCGTTTAGACAGTTTTTATGATCAACTTGAACAAGAAGTGCATGCGAAACATTATGTGGAGCAAAAAACACTGTCTGTTTATGAAGATTTAGAAGAAATTCGTACAGAAACAATTGAAACGAAAATAGAAACACAACTTGTGAAACAAAGTTATCAATTACAAGACAAAGATATTGAGTCACAAAAAGTAATTGAAAAGCAAATGCATATTTTAATGAAACGTTTTGAAGTGTTACAAATACGCGTTGCTGAACAAGATATTGCATTCTCTATTATTCGTGAGGAACTAGAAGAGGTTTATGAGCAATGTGAAACTTTAAAAGTACTTCATGCAGAATATAAAGAAATGCTGCAAACGATGCGCAAAGAAGAATTTGAAGCACGTGAGAAGTTACAAGAAATGCGAAATACAATTTTTGAGACGAAACGTTTTATGCAAAAGTCGAATTTACCAGGTCTTCCAGAGAGTATTATGGAAGATTTACAAAAAGGGCAAATGGCGATGCAGGCTGTATATGAGCAATTAGAAGTAAAGCCGTTAAATATGAATACTGTAAATAGCAGTTTAGAAGAAGCATACACAGTTGTGAATGGTGTATCTGAAATGACAGAAGAATTAATTGGACAAGCTTATTTAGTTGAAAAACTAATTCAATACGGTAACCGATACCGCAGTCATGATGAGAATCTTGCAGAAAGCTTAAATTATGCGGAGAAATTATTCCGTGAATATCAATACGATGCAGCTTTAGAACAAGCGGCTTCTATATTAGAGCAACTTGAACCTGGTGTTGTTCAAAAAATAGCTGAATATGTAGACAATGAGCAAACCCTTTAATAAAGGGTTTGTTTTTTTGTGTAATTTTGAAGTCGATGTTGCTATAATGAATAGCGGAATACAGTAAGGTTGTTCGTTTCAAAATAAAGTGAAACTTTAATCAGTGGGAGGGGGGCCATCCCCCCACTGATTATTAGTTGAACCAATTGGGCATTTACGGGCAGTGGATTTCCCACCTAACTTCTTTGCTCCAGCTGAATTTTGAGGTGGGAGTCTTACTGCCCGTTAATGCGGGATAAAGTGAAACCATAAGTGATGGGGTTTCATCCACCACTGATTATTAATCTTCACCACTCAGTATGCCTGCAAATGGCCGGGGGAAATGTACACTTTTATATAAAAACGGAACCTTTGAGTAGTCTTAGCGTAATTACACGTATTTGTGATATGATTATATGATGTGATAGCGCTGAAAGGGGAAGAACGATGATCTATTTTGATAATAGTGCGACGACGAAGCCATATCCAGAAGCGCTTCAATCGTACGTAACGGTTGCAGGGAAATATTTTGGTAATCCTTCTTCTATCCACTCGCTTGGAGGAGAGGCAGAGCGTCTATTAACACAATCGAGAACGATTGCGGCACAGCTCCTTCACGTTAAACCTTCTGAAATTATTTTCACATCAGGTGGAACGGAAGGGAATAACCTTGCGATTAAAGGGATAGCGATGAGGAATCGTTCGCGCGGCAAACATATCATTACAACAAATATTGAACACGCGTCTGTGTTTGAAGCATATAAACAATTAGAAGATCTCGGTTTTGATGTAACGTATTTACCGGTTAACGAGCACGGTGTTGTATCGGTAGAAGATCTAAAACGAGCACTTCGTGAAGATACGATTCTTGTGTCAATTATTCACGTGAACAACGAGACTGGAGCGATTCAGCCCGTTGCTGAAATTGGAACATTATTAACGAACTATCCGAAAATAAGATTCCACGTGGACCATGTACAAGGGATAGGAAAAGTACCACTTGATTTATACGCTTCTCATATTGACCTTTGTTCAATATCTGGACATAAATTTCATAGCGTAAAGGGGACAGGTCTTCTTTACGTACGTGATGGTGTAAGATTAGATCCAATCTTATCAGGTGGTCAACAAGAGCTCAAGTATCGTTCAGGTACAGAAAATTTACCTGGTATTGTAGCGATGGTGAAAGCACTTCGTATGACGATGGAACAAGTGAAAGAAAAGATAGTTCATTTGCAAAATTTACAAACAGAGCTGGTCCGTTTCTTTAAAGAGATGGAAACTGTAACGATTAATACATCACTTGAATATGCGGCACCGCACATTTTAAATGTATCATTTGTCGGTTTAAAACCAGAAGTAGTCGTTCATGCTTTAGAAGAGCATGGTGTATATGTATCGACGAAGTCTGCTTGTTCTTCAAAAGCAAATGAAGTGAGCAGAGTACTAGTGGCAATGGGAGTACCGCACGCCGCAGCTACAAGTGCGATTCGCATTAGTCTAGCACCAGACAACACGATGGAAGAAGTAAAACAATTTGAAGGTATTGTTAAAGAGACGATGCCAAAATTATATGAAGTGATGAGGTAAAGAAATATGATGACATATGAATATATTTTAGTTCGTTATGGAGAAATGACGACAAAAGGAAAGAACCGTTCTAAGTTTGTAAGTACGTTAAAAGATAATGTGAAATTCAAATTAAAAAAATTCCCAAACATTAAAATTGATGCAACACATGATCGTATGTACATTCAGTTAAATGGTGAAGACCATGAAGCAATTTCTGAAAGATTGAAAGATGTATTTGGTATTCATAAGTTTAACTTAGCAATGAAAGTACCATCAGAATTAGAAGATATTAAAAAAGGTGCATTAGCAGCTTTCTTACAAGTAAAAGGTGATGTGAAAACATTTAAAATTACAGTGCACCGCTCTGATAAGCGCTTCCCAATGAAGACGATGGAGTTACTTCCAGAAATCGGTGGGCACATTTTAGAAAATACAGAGGATATCACAGTAGATGTTCATAATCCAGATGTGAATGTACGTATAGAAATTCGCAGTGGTTACAGCTATATTATGTGTGGTGAGCACATGGGAGCTGGCGGTTTACCAGTTGGTGTTGGCGGAAAAGTAATGGTACTTCTTTCTGGTGGTATCGATAGCCCGGTAGCAACTTACTTAACGATGAAACGCGGCGTATCTGTGGAAGCAGTTCACTTCCATAGTCCACCTTTCACAAGCGAGCGCGCGAAACAAAAAGTAATCGATTTAGCACAAGAGTTAACGAAATACTGTAAACGTGTAACACTTCACCTTGTTCCATTTACTGAAGTGCAAAAAACGATTAATAAAGAAATTCCATCTAGCTATTCTATGACAGTTATGCGTCGTATGATGATGCGTATTACAGAGCGTATTGCAGAGGAGCGTAATGCACTTGCAATTACGACTGGTGAAAGTCTTGGACAAGTAGCGAGCCAAACGTTAGATAGTATGCATACGATTAACGAAGTGACAAACTATCCTGTTATTCGTCCGCTTATTACGATGGATAAATTAGAAATTATTAAAATTGCAAAAGAAATTGGAACGTATGATATTTCAATTCGTCCATATGAAGACTGCTGTACAGTATTTACACCAGCAAGTCCATCGACGAAACCGAAGCGTGAGAAAGCAAATCGTTTTGAAGCGAAGTACGATTTCGCGCCGTTAATTGAAGAGGCTGTAGAGAACAAAGAAACAATGGTATTACAAACAGTAGAAGTAGTGGCTGAAGAAGAAAAATTCGAAGAACTTTTCTAAACCCATAAATTACCACATTCAAATGTGCATGAAGTCATGTTGTTTATCACACTCTATACTCACAAGGAGGTGATACAACATGGCAAGCACAAATAAATTAGCAGTATCTGGTGCTCAAGCAGCATTAGATCAAATGAAATACGAAATCGCTCAAGAGTTTGGTGTTCAACTTGGAGCTGATGCAACATCTCGCGCTAACGGATCTGTTGGTGGCGAAATTACTAAACGTCTAGTTTCACTAGCTGAGCAACAATTAGGCGGTTACCAAAAATAATCCCATATACGATGGCTTAGAAAGAGCGGGTTCTCCCGCTCTTTCTTTTTGTCGTTATTTGCCAGTGAATCGTTATGTTAAAAACATCGTCGCTATACATTCATACATCATTTCGACATAAATATAAAAAAATTGTCAAAAGAAGAGGGTTCAAAATTTACTGAAAATTCTTTATTATATAAGGGAGGCATAGAAATAAAGGAGGATGTTATATGAAGAGAGAGGAATTGTTAGCGCCGCCGTCTTATAATTTAGTTTCGGAAATAGAGAAATATACGAGTGATAAAGAGAAGCTTGCTTTAATTTGGCAAGATGATAAAGGGAATAGACGAGAGATTACATATTTTGAATTAATGCAAGGTGCGAATAAAATTGGAAACGCTTTTATAAAAAGTGGCTTACAAAAAGGGGACAAGCTCCTTATTATGATGCCGCGCTTAATTGAAGCTTACATGACGTATATTGCTGCGATTAAAGCAGGATTTGTCGTTATTCCAAGCTCAGAAATGTTGCGTAAAAAAGATATTGAGTACCGTATTGGGCACGGAGAAGTGAAAGCAATTGTAAGTTACGAACCGTATATTGGACAATTCGACGGCGTAGAAGCGGTCGAATCTCTTCAAAAATTCGTTTTGAGCGAGCGTTCAGTAGATGGATGGACGAATTTAAAAACAGCATTAGAAACGGAAAGTGATACGTTAGAAATGGCGAAGACGGATAAAGAAGATATGGTCTTTTTATCTTATACGTCAGGGACGACAGGAAATCCAAAAGGAGTTGTTCATACGCATGCATGGGCATACGCTCATTTACGTACAAGCGCCCCGAACTGGCTCGGAATCGAAGAAGAAGATGTTGTATGGGCAACGGCTAGTCCAGGTTGGCAAAAATGGATTTGGAGCCCGTTTGTAGCGACTCTCGGTTCAGGTGCAACAGGATTTGTATACAATGGTAAGTTTGAACCAAAAACGTATTTAAATTTATTAGGCGATAATAAGGTGAATGTGCTTTGTTGTACGCCGACTGAGTATAGATTAATGGCAAAGGTAGAAAATTTAAGTGAGTACAATTTAGAAGCGTTACATAGCGCTGTATCAGCTGGTGAGCCGTTAAACAGGGAAGTTATTGAAACGTTCCAAAGGCATTTTGATATTACGGTAAGAGACGGTTATGGGCAAACGGAAAACACATTACTCGTTGGGATAATGAAAGGGATGGACATTAGACCAGGATCAATGGGAAAACCGACGCCAGGAAACCATGTTGATATCGTAAATGAAGAAGGAACTCCTGTACAGGTAGGAGAAGTTGGTGATATTGCAGTTCACATTGAAACACCAGCACTCTTTAAACAATATTATAAAGACGATGAGCGCACAGCGATGCAATTCCGCGGTGATTATTATATTACCGGTGATAAAGCGAAAAAAGATGAAGAAGGCTATTTTTGGTTTGAAGGTCGCGGTGATGATATTATTATTAGCTCTGGTTATACAATCGGACCGTTTGAAGTCGAAGATGCACTTGTAAAACATCCATATGTAAGAGAATGTGCGGTTGTCGCAAGCCCTGATGAAATTCGCGGAAGTGTCGTGAAGGCATTTATCGTATTAAGAGAGAATATAGACAAGAACGAAGAAACATTAATTCCAGTGCTCCAACAACACGTCAAAGAATTGACTGCACCATATAAATACCCTCGCAAAATTGAATTTGTAGATGAACTACCAAAAACGATTTCCGGAAAAATTCGCCGTATTGAACTTAGAAAACAAGAGATGGAGCTGCCTTCAAAATAATTTTGAAAATAGTGAAGTAAATAGTTGAATGAAATGTTAAATGTATGATATTATAAAAACGAACATAAGTTCGATTTTATAAATTAAAAAAAGAGGTGTCCGTATGATTTTAGGTATTAATCCGTACTTAGTTTTAGATGGTGGTGGGCAAGAGGCTGTACAGCTTTATAAAGAGGCGTTAGACGCAAAAGTAGAAGTAATGCAAACTTTTGGTGAGATGCCTGAAAATCCAGAATACCCAATTCCAGCTGAAGCGAAAGAGCGCGTTGCACATGCTCATTTGAAAATTGGTAATACGGAACTTATGATTTCTGATACATTCCCAGGTCAGGGGCATACGATTGGATCTCAAGTGACAATTGCAGTTCGAATTAGTAATGCAGAAAAAGCGAAAGAAGTATTCGATAAGTTACAAGAAGGTGGAGAAGTTATTATGCCACTTCAAGAAACTTTCTGGAGCCCAGCTTACGGACAAGTAAAAGATAAATTTAGCATTGAATGGCAAATTACAACGAATCCTACTGAACAAAATTAATTTTTGGAAAAGTACCATTTTTAATCGAAATGGTGCTTTTTTTATACGAATGAATTTCGTAGACTAAAGGGAAAAGGGGGATGAGTATATGGGAGAAATTTGGTATGGCGGCACCATTTACACTATGCGAGAAGAGAATGAAAAAGTAGAAGCTACTTACGTTGAAAATGGCGTCATTGTTGATATAGGGAATAAAGAAGAGTTAGAAAACCGATATTCAGAAGTGAAGTTATATGACTTAAAAGGGAAAACGATGATTCCAGGGCTGGTTGATAGCCATATGCATCTTATTGGGCATGGGGAGAGGTTACTTCGTCTAGATCTATCAAATTGCAAATCTTATAGCGAAGTACTTACTCTTGTTCAGAAGCGCGTAGAAGAAGCGCCAAAAGGATCTTGGATTATCGGAGAAGGATGGAATGAAAATAATTTTACAGGTACAAAACAAGTTCATGTACGTGATTTAGATGAAATCTCTAAAGAACATCCGATTTTATTAAAGCGTGTTTGTCGTCACGTGACATGGGTGAATTCATACATATTGCAAGAAGCGAACATAACAGAAGCGACGCAAGATCCAAAGGGCGGGAAAATTGGCCGTGATGCGTCAAATAATTTAACAGGACTTTTATATGAGCAAGGACAAGAGTTAATTAAACATGTTCAGCCCGAAATAGATGGAGTGTATTTGCAAAGTGCGCTGCAAACAGCGATTTCAGACTGCTGGCAATACGGACTCGTTGGCGGACATACGGAAGACTTAAATTATTATGGCGGCTTTCAAAAAACGTACAATGCGTTTTCACACGTTATAAAAGAAATGCGGTTTAAAGCGCATTTACTCGTTCACCATGAAGTAGCGAATGAACGAAAAGAATATGAAAATGAGCACTATATTGAATTTGGTGCGATGAAAATTTTTTCTGACGGCTCTTTTGGCGGAAGAACAGCTTTATTAAGTGAACCGTATGAAGATGCGAAGGAAACAAATGGAGTTGCCATTTTCTCACGTGAAGAGCTTGCAGGTTTAGTGAAAAAAGCACGAGATTTACATATGCCAGTTGCGATTCATACAATTGGTGATTTATCGCTTGAATATGTCATTGATGCGCTTGAATTACATCCACCAGCAGAAGGATTACGTGACCGTATTATTCATTGTCAGCTAGCTCGTGAAGAGTTGATTGAAAGAATGAAACAATTGCCAGCTATTATTGATATTCAACCAGTCTTTGTTTCATCGGATTTTCCATCAGTGATTGAAAAACTAGGAGACCATCGTCTTCGTTATGCGTATGCTTGGAAGAAGTTACTGGATGCAGGATTACACTGTAATGGAGGCTCTGATGCTCCAATTGAACAAGTGAATCCGTTTTTAGGTATATATAGTGCTGTTACACGTAGAAGTTTTATTGATGGTGTATGTTATATCCCAGAAGAAAGATTAACGGTATATGAGGCTGTTTCTTTATTTACAACAGGAAGTGCGTATGCAATTGGAAAAGAAGGAAAGCGAGGACAAATTACAAAAGGATATGAAGCAGACTTTACGATATTAGACCGCAATATTTTTGAAATTGAGGCGGAAGAAATAAAAGAAGTACAGGCAGAAATGACCGTCATTGATGGGAAGATTGTTTATAGAAAAGACGTCTAAAAATTTGAGGGAGCGGCTCCGAAAATACATTTTGGTGCTGCTTCCTCTTTTTAGATAGGTTGATGATGTCGGTAAATTGATATTTTGGGTAAAATCGTTGATATAATTTCATATACTGTTGTCCTGTTCCAAAATGTTTTGTGAAACAGCGTCAAGTTGCATTTGATAAATAAAAAACCCTCGAATTATGGAAATTCCATAATTCGAGGGTTTTTTGATTACTATAAAAACGTTCTCTGTACTTTTTCCCAGAAAGAGTTGTTTTTTAATTTAACAGTTTTAATTTGTTTATCGCTTAAACGAACAACGGCTTTTTCCACTTGTTTAATGCTAAGTGCTTCGTTATCCATTCCGATAACAGGATAATCATTTCCATCTGGTTTAAGTGTTAAAGTTAACGTACGCTCGTGATTTAAAAGGAACGGTGACCCGAGTGTACGGTATGTGTTGTTATTTAAAGATGCTAGTTCGCTTACTTGGAAACATGGGATAAGTGGATCGACAACTGCACCATGTAATGATTTATTGTAAGCGGTACTTCCTGTTGGTGTGGAGATAACTAATCCATCACCTCTAAAGGTTTCGAAATGTAAATTGTCGACGTGTACATCTACGACAAATGTTTTAATGATACTAGAGCGTAATGTGAATTCATTTAAACAATGGAAAGATGTACCGTGATCTACATCTACTTTAATTGTTGGATATTTTCGCACTTCAATTTCGTTTTTTGTGATTTCTTGAAGGGCTGTATCAACGTGATCGATGTGGAAATCGCAGTAGAAAGAAATTTCATCTTTCGTAGAAATACCTGCGTATAAGCAATCTTCTCTAAAGCCGGTTTTACGAACGGCTTGTAAGAAAGTCCCATCATCTCCAACGCTGACGATAGCGTTTGCATTTTTTGGATGATCTAATATGGTAAATCCATTCTCCTCTAAAATACGATATACTGGTTTCATTTTTTCAACGAGCGTTACTTTGTCATCACCATAAAAGAAAAATAAATTGCGACGATTTGCCATTATGTATCCCTCCACTGCAGTCAAATTTTCTAGTCTTAGTGCTACATATCGTCAGAGTATGTTTCTGGATGATATGTTCAAATAGTATATTTCGATATAAATTGTCAAAATTCCTTTTTATTTTTAGAAAAATTTTTATATTCAATTTTATCAAAGTCTGTTTAATGATGAATAAACTTGTCGATAATGGGTATGGAGTGAAAGGATGGTACGAATGAAGTGGCTCGTAATTGGAATGATAATTCTTCTACTTTTTATTTTGCTTATACTATTATCGAAAATATCGCTTAAGGTGACGTTTTTATATTCAGAAATGGAAAAACAATGTTTGTTTCAAGTGAAAATATGGATGATTCGATATACGTTTGATGTATTGGAAAGAATTGAAAAACAGCAGAAGAAGACAGGACAAAAAATTAAAAAAGCTGAAGAGGACGGCGGAATAGATAATAAAATTATGGCACAACTCGATAGTATAGGGGAACTGATAAAAAAGCTTCAAGACGTTCATACTATTGTTAAAGATTTTCTCAAAAGAGTGAAAATCAATGGTTGGAAATGGCATACGCAAATTGGAGCAGGCGACGCGGCTAGTACTGGAATTATCACTGGATATGCATGGGGGACAAAAGGAATGGCTGCTGGAGTTGTAGGACAATATATGCATATTGTCGACGTACCAGAATTTGAAATTACTCCTGTTTTTCAAGGAAAGGGATTTGCATCAAGATGCGAGTTAACAGCATCTTTTCGTATATTCCGTACTGTAAAAACAGCGATAAAATTACTCATGTTTATGAGAAAGCAAAAATCTGGTATGACAGAAAAATCTGTTCAAGCATAGGGGGGATATAGAATGGACCATCCAATTCAAGGTTTAATGACAACCGCAATGCAGCATTTAAAACAAATGACTGATGTAAATACAATTGTTGGTGACCCAATTAAAGCGGCAGATGGAAGTGTAATTCTTACAGTTTCGAAAGTCAGTTTTGGATTTGCTGCTGGTGGAAGTGAATTTGGTAAAGTAGAACATTCAGGCCGTCATCCATTTGGCGGGGGAAGTGGTGGAGGAGTTTCTATTAATCCTGTTGCCTTTCTTGTTATAAATGGAGAAGGTGTGAAAGTATTACACTTAGATAAGCAAACACACGTCATCGATAAAATAATTGAATTAGCGCCACAAGCTGTTGATAAAGTGAAAGAAATGATGGATAAACGAAAAGAAGATGATCCTGAATTTCAAATTTAACGAATAAAGAAGCTGATCAGTGGATTAGCTTCTTTAATTTTTTTGTAAATAAAGCGATTTTATTTGCATTATCGATAGGGACAAACTATCATTTACATTGTACATATTTTGTTTAAAATAAGGGAGGATTTTTAAGTGGCAAATGTAACTTTTAAAGGTAACCCAATGACTTTAGTTGGAACAGAAGTTAAAGTTGGCGATCAAGCGCCTAACTTCCAAGTATTAGCAAATGACTTATCTCCAGTAAGTTTAGAAACATACAAAGGTGAAGTGAAATTAATTAGTGTTGTACCTTCAATCGACACAGGTGTATGTGATGCACAAACTCGTCGTTTTAACGAAGATGCAGCAGGTATTGAAAACGCGAAAGTATTAACAATTAGCGCTGATTTACCATTCGCTCAAAAACGCTGGTGTGCAGCAAACGGTTTAGAAAATGTTGTAACACTTTCTGATCACCGTGACCTTTCATTCGGTGAAGCTTACGGCTTAGTAATGAAAGAACTTCGTTTACTTGCTCGTGCAGTATTCGTAGTAGATAGCAATGACAAAGTAGTTTACGCAGAATACGTAGGCGAAGGTACAAGCCATCCAAACTATGAAGCAGCATTAGAAGCAGCTAAATCTGCGAAGTAATGTAAATGAAGACGACCTCTCATTAAAGTTTTACTTTAGAAGAGGTCGTCTTTTCTCATGTATTGTTAACTGAACCAATACATGAGAAAAGACGTTACATCATAAACAACTTGAAGGGGAGCTCTTTGCAAGAGGTCGCTTTTTCTTTTGGGAAAAATTTAGATTATGGTATGATATAAGTTATGTGTAAAAGAGAGAAGGAGGAATGTACGTGAGTCAGGCAGTAGAAACATTATTTTCTATTTTTGATTCTTCTACGGTAGTTTTACGTAAAGAATTAGATGTAACATATTTAGAGGCGCTTGTAGAAACAGGTGATAACTTGTTTGAAGGAGCGATTTTACAAGAGGAATTATCCGAATCAACAATTGAAAGGTTGAATCGTGAATATAGTACGTTTAATGAAGAAACATATAAAGGGGAAGAAATTCGTAAAGCATTTCAGCTAGCCATTTTAAAAGGAATGAAAGAGGGCGTACAAGCGAATCACGAAATGACGCCAGATGCAGTTGGAATGTTCATGAGCTACTTATTCCATAAATTTATGCAAGGTCAAAAAGAAATTACTGTTTTAGACCCTGCAATTGGAACTGGTAACTTAATGACTACATTGTTTAATAGCGCCAAAGAAGAACTAACAATGAGTGGATTTGGTGTAGAAGTGGATGAGGTGTTAATTAAACTTGCTTTAGTAAATGCAAATTTACAAAAGCATGCAATCGAATTCTTCCACCAAGATGGACTAGCACCACTTTATATTGATCCAGTTGATGCAGTCGTTTCAGATTTACCAATTGGTTATTATCCAAATGAAATTGTTGCAAGTGAATATACATTAAAAGCAGATGAAGGAATGTCATATGCACATCACTTATTTATTGAACAAAGTGTGAAACATACGAAAGAAGGCGGGTATTTATTCTTCTTAGTACCAAACTTCATTTTTGAAAGTGATCAAGCGCCAAAGCTACATGCATTCATTAAAGAGACATGCTTTATTCAAGGATTATTACAGCTTCCTGTTTCCATGTTTAAAAACGAGAAAAATGCAAAAAGTATATTTGTTCTCCAAAAGAAAGGCCAAGGTGTAACAATGCCGAAACAGGCACTACTAGTGGAATTACCTAAATTCTCTAACATGAAGGCTATGGAGAACATTATGGATCAATTGAATACTTGGTTTGCAACACATAAATAATACGATATATATGTAACAGGGTTAGTAATTAATGTAGTACAGTTTTATAGGATATGTAATGTTTTTTAATATATACAAGATTTAACTGAATTTTTTTGAAATCTGTAATATATTTTTTTTCTTGGTGTTATAATTTTTTCACTTGAAATATATGTCGGACGATGTTTAAATTAAAATCGTGAGTATAAAATTTACTAATGATGAAACGTTTTCATAATGAGTGAATTTAATTAGATAAAATCGAGCGGTTTGTGGAATGATCCACACAACTACCAAGAGAAAAAGGGGCGAAAGACTAGATGTCAAAAATCATCGCGATTAACGCAGGAAGCTCTTCCTTAAAGTTCCAATTATTTGAAATGCCAAGTGAAACAGTATTAACAAAAGGTTTAGTAGAACGTATCGGTTTAGAAGATAGTATCTTCACTATTACTGTAGATGGCGAAAAACAAAAAGAAATTACAAACATCCCAGATCATGCAGTAGCAGTTAACATGCTTCTTAAGAAATTAACTGAAAACGGAATCGTAAAATCTCTTGATGAGATTGGCGGTATCGGTCACCGTGTTGTACACGGCGGCGAAAAATTTGCTGATTCTGTTTTAATTGATGCTGAAGTATTAGCTGATATCGAAGAATTAAGCGATTTAGCACCACTTCACAACCCAGCAAACCTTGTTGGTATTAAAGCATTCCAAGAAGTACTACCAAACGTACCAGCAGTAGCAGTATTTGATACAGCATTCCACCAAACAATGCCGGAATCTGCATTCCTATACAGCTTACCATATGAATACTATGAGAAATTTGGCATCCGTAAATACGGTTTCCACGGAACTTCTCATAAATACGTAACAGAGCGTGCGGCTGAATTATTAGGTCGTCCACTTGAAAGCTTAAGCCTACTTTCTTGTCACTTAGGTAACGGTGCAAGTATCGCAGCAGTAGAAGGTGGTAAGTCTATCGATACTTCTATGGGCTTCACTCCACTTGCTGGTGTAACAATGGGTACACGTTCTGGTAACATTGACCCTGCGTTAATTCCATACATCATGGAAAAAACAGGCCAAACTGTAGAAGAAGTAGTTAGCGTATTAAACAAGAAGAGTGGTATGTTAGGTCTTACTGGTTACTCTAGTGACCTACGTGACATCATTGCGAAAGAAGAAGAAGGCGACCACCGTGCGAAAGTAGCACTTGACGTGTTCGTGAGCCGTATCCATAAATACATCGGTTCTTACACAGCTCGTATGAAAGGCGTTGACGCTATCATCTTTACAGCTGGTGTAGGTGAAAACAGTGCAATTATTCGTGAGCGCGTATTAGAAGGCCTTGAGTACATGGGCGTATACTTCGACGTAAAACGCAATAACGTATTCGGTGAAGAAGCATTCATCAGCTTCCCACACTCTCCAGTAAAAATTATCGTAATTCCAACTGACGAAGAAGTTATGATTGCTCGTGACGTATTACGTCTTGGAGATATTGGTTAATATACTATATGAAAAAAAAGACGAGATCCTATAGGATCTCGTCTTTTTTCTTTTGGATATATTTCAAAATTCCATCCGGATATAGTAATTTTTCTTTTTGAATGAATGCAGTGAGGGAAATCCATTTTGCATATGACAGTGTTTGTTCATCTGATATATTCAGTATTTCCATTTCATATAGTGACATGTCTAATAAGCGTAAAGAATATAGCTGAATGATTTCATGACCAATTTCTCCATCTAGATGAAAGATGTTTTCTAAGCAGCCTAAATAATTGGTGATTTCCACTTCTGTGTGAAGCTCTTCTTGAAATTCGCGAATAACAGTATGTGCTGATTTTTCACCAAGTTCAATTGATCCGCCAAGAGGTCGGTAATATGTTTCATCGCCTGTATGATATTCTTGTACGAGAAGGCGACCGTGATGTATAGCGATGCCAAAAGCTTTTGCACGTGGATACATATATAATCACTCCTTATTTATTTTGTATAAGGATGATTATAAGGCAGGGTGTGATAAAAGGTGACGTGTATTTAAGCGTTTGGCCGAATTGTGATGCCATTAAATAAGTCATTCCAAAATGCTTCATTGTACTGGTATATATCCATCACTGGGCATTTTATAACACAAATATTTTGTAATCCCCAATCTTCTTGGGCGATAGTTGGTACATCTTCAGGAATGAGTAATAGGACAGAGAATGTATGTTTAACTATTTGAGATAAAATTTGTTCCAAGGAACGTGCTTCTTCGTATGTTCCTCCCGTTCGAATAAACAATGTGGATTCTGCCGTTTCGATTGTAGTTAGAAAACGATTAATTCGATGCTCATAGTTTAACTTAATTTCTGTATAAGAAGGCCAGGATGTTGGTGTGTTTACATCTGTTTTAAAGTCGTGACAGGAGTCGATTTCATATAGGTTGTCACGGAGTCTTAATTTCGCATCATCATCCCAAAATGAGATGAAGGATAAGTTTTCGAACTGTAAAAAACGGTCAAATCGATTTTGTAATAATAAATTCACTTTTTCTAATGAAGGGCTTAGCATAAAATCGATAACACCAAAAAATGGTGATAATTCGAATTGATATAAAGCCCAAGCAGGCCAGCAGTTTTGTCCTAAGCTGAATACTGCATTATATTCTTTTTTTATATTGGATAGATTCATGTGATTCATCTCATCCTTTTTGCTAATATTTTATGTCACTAAAAAATGGTATGTGAATAAAGATAGACAAGCATATTTGCAAAGAAGAAGCAGAAATATGTTACAATAGAAAAAAATCGAACGAGGTGGTTGTTACGATGCGATCGAAGCGAGAACAAGCCATTTTAGACAATATAAAAGAGTGGGAAGGGCAATTAGTAGAGCAAGAAGCGACCGATTTTCAAAAGATGTTTGATAAGTGGTTGCATACGACAATTGCGAAACTGCCTGAGAAAAAACGAAAAGACTTTTTTACGAAAGCAGATGGATGGCTCTTTCATTTGCATGCGCTTATTCAAAGTTCACAATCACAGCTAGATGCACGTAATCGTATTTTAGGAACGTCGAGATTATTTGATGAATCGATTGAGCAACTTGAAGATTTGAAGGCGTTATCTATTGATCAATTAACATACATAGCAGAGCAGCAAACAGCACGTCATCGTCTATATTCATTCGTACAAGGCGGAGCAACAGGTGCTGGTGGTTTATTATTATTAACGGCTGATTTTCCGGTTATGATTGCGTTAAATGTGAAGGCTGTCCAACTTGTTGCGACATCATTTGGGCATGATGTGAACAAGCCGTATGAAATGATGCTTGCGTTAAAAGTATTCCATGCAGCATTATTGCCGGCGAGACTTCAGCAATATGCATGGTACAATTTACTGAGAGAACTCGAACAAGAGGATTCATTCTTCTATGAAGGAGACGAAGCAGTATTAAAGCCAGCTTCTACTGAGGTTGTGTTAAAACAAATTTTGAAGACGTTTTCGATTTATGCTCTTCGTCGTAAAGTATTCCAAGGCATTCCTGTACTCGGAATGGCGATTGGCTCTACAGTGAACTATCGCTTAACGAGGAATGTTACTGAATTTGCAAATAAGTTTTATCAAGTACGCTACATATTAGAAAAAGAAAAGAGAGCATGAAAAAAAGCGAGAGGCCGAAGCCTTTCGCTTTTTAGTTTGTCGCATGTTTTTTGGATATTGGAATAGAAACGGGTTGCTTTGCTGCTTTCTTTTCTGTTTTTGGATAGTAAATTAAATCCAATGTTTTTGCCTGTACGGCAATCGAAAGAATAGTAAAAGCAATTTCTGTCCAATTTAAATAATATAATGAAAGCGCAAGAACAATCGCGTCAAAGACGAAGAAAATTTGCCCAATTGTAAACCGAGTTCGTTTACTTAATATAATTGTTAAAATATCGTCTCCACCGGTTGCACCGCCAAATCGCAATATAAAACCGAGTCCAATACCAGCTAACGCACCGCCAACTACTGCAGCTACAAATAAATTATTTGATAAATCTACCGTAAAAGGAGAATAATTTTCCATAAGGGAATAAAATACTCCAAATGAAAGTGAACCTAAGAATGAATAGCCAACCATTTTTCTACCTAAAAATGAAGCACATAGTAAAATAATAGGGATATCCATTACTACAGTTGAAATAGATGGTGAAATATCATAAAAATTTTGGATAAATAGTGCAATACCTACAAAGCCACCTTCTGTTAAGTGGTTTTGGAAGTGAATGTGATATAGCGCTGCTGCTAATATAAATGAACCGATTAAAACCATAAAAACTTCTTTAATAATTTGTCGACTTTGGATGTTCCTCATCGTTATTCCTTCTTTCCGTAGTTAGTAGTCCTTTTGGTGTTGTAAACTAACTACGAGCTCACATGTAGCTTTCAGTTAGTTTACGAAAAAAACTAACTACGCTATATGTCGCTGAAGAAATAACGAATAATCCTCTCGTCCATCAATTCTCCCTACCTTCGTTTTAGTTTAAGTCTTAAAGCGACTAAACAAAACGGGGAGTAGGATTCTTCATTTAGCAATCCTGCTCTTCTTTGTTTTGTTTAGCTAGTAACAATTAAGTCCTAAACAAAACGCTATGTGTAAGAAGAGTCTTTTTTTTGCCAAATTATCCTTCGGGCAATCATAATTTCCCCACTCTCGTATTTTTTTTTGCTAGACTAAAGTATCTGAGCTAAAAAATACGCTACGTGTATGATTCGTCAATACGATGCCACATGCTCCTTCGAGCGATCATGATATCAAAATCCCTTCCTTCAAGATTTATATTATTATATCATACTTTCAAAAAATACATGCGGATGGAAACCGACAATAACCGGAGGGAATCTACAAAAAATGTTATGTTTAAATATTTTTGTAGAAAAGCCTAAGTTATTTCGTAGAACTGGACAACTTTTAGAAGTTTGTCCAATAAGTAAGAAAAGAAGGGTTTTTATTCAATTGTATTGTTCTCATCACTTTTATCTTTAAAAAATGCATCCCAGCTAATGATACTTAAAAAAGTTAAAGCGATAATAATGAAAGCTCGCATAAGTTTGAGACCTCCTTTTGTACATAGTATATGAATAATTTGTTTCGGAATGTGTCATTTTTTTACAAGCTCTAACTATTATGAGAGTATATTAATATAGATAGATGAGGGGGAGAATGGAGATATGCTAAAAGACATGTTTAAAAGAAAAGAATTAAAATGTGTTTCATGTCAGAAAAAGATTCAATATGAAGAAGAGCTAGTTGCTTTTGTAAAGTTGCCGAAAGAAAGAAGTATATTAGTAGGCCCGTTTGATGTATGTTTAGCAAAAACGGCGCAAGAAATATATTGCAAAGCTTGTTACGACAAAAAAGCATGACCCAAATTAATTGAGGGGCATGCTTTTTTCATTGGTGTGCTTTTCCCTCAGATACGTTTTGGGTTAGACGATACCAAAGCCAAAGATCGTTAATAATTGAAGCAAGATCGGCAATTTCTGAATTTAGCTTGCAAGAAATTCCAAAGTCTTCTTCGTTATTTAAGTGGTGTTGTTTAGCGTTAATATGGTGCTCAAGTTCCTTTATGCGATCAGGTATTTTTCCGCGAACTTGCTCCCATTTTAATAAAATAGAATGCTGCGCTTGTTCAGAGATGTCTTCCCATTTTTCTTGTATGTTCGGTACTTCAATTCCTAGATGTTCATTGTATATAAAATACTTTTTCATAGACACCCCTCCATTTCCCTTCCTCTATTTTACATAAAAAAAGAAAGAAGTTCGACGGAATTGTTTGAAAAAAATTTATAAATTCCCCTTGATTCATTTTATGAAAGGTGATAAAGTTTGGATTATTATAAGAAAAAATGAATATTTATTCTTTAGGGGGATGCAAAATGGAGAAGAAAAAAGTTGTATTAGCATATTCCGGAGGTCTTGATACTTCCGTTGCAATTAAATGGTTACAAGAGAAAAATTATGATATTATCGCGCTTTGCTTAGATCTAGGGGAAGGTAAAGACTTAGCGTTTGTAAAAGAAAAAGCACTTTCAGTAGGTGCAATTAAATCATATATGATTGATGTTCAAGAAGAATATGCGAATGAATATGCATTGATAGCGATGCAAGCTCACACGTTATACGAAGGGAAATATCCTCTTGTCTCTGCATTATCTCGTCCGCTTATTGCAAAAAAATTAGTAGAAATTGCAGAGCAGGAAGGCGCAAGTGCAGTTGCACATGGATGTACAGGAAAAGGGAATGACCAAGTTCGTTTTGAAGTTTCTATTCAAGCGTTGAATCCATATTTAGAAGTTATTGCGCCCGTACGTGAATGGAAATGGTCACGTGAAGAAGAAATTGCATATGCAAAAGAAAATGATATACCGATTCCAATTAATTTAGATAGCCCGTTTTCAATCGATCAAAACTTATGGGGACGCAGCAACGAATGTGGAATTTTAGAAGATCCATGGGCAGCGCCGCCAGAAGACGGCATACGAGATGACGTTGGCATTAGAAGATACACCGAATAAACCAGAGTTTGTAGAAATCGGATTTGAAGCAGGGGTACCGACGACTTTAAACGGCACTGCATACCCACTCTCAGAACTAATTAAAACGTTAAATGCACTTGCTGGAAAACATGGCGTGGGACGTATCGACCATGTAGAAAATCGCCTTGTCGGTATTAAATCTCGTGAAGTATATGAATGCCCAGCAGCAATGACATTAATAACAGCGCATAAAGAACTTGAAGATTTAACACTTGTGAAAGAGGTCGCTCATTTCAAACCGATGATTGAGCAAAAACTAACAGAATTAATTTATAACGGTTTATGGTTCTCACCTTTAAAACAAGCGCTCAATGCTTTCTTACAAGAAACGCAAAAAAATGTAACAGGTACAGTACGTGTGAAATTATTTAAAGGTCATGCGATTGTAGAAGGGCGTAAATCTGAGTACTCTTTATACGATGAAAAATTAGCAACGTATACTGCCCAGGATGAATTTAATCATGATGCAGCAGTTGGATTCATTTCATTATTCGGTTTACCTACGAAAGTATACAGTCAAGTGAATCAAAAGAAGGTGGAAGCGTGAGCAAACTTTGGGGCGGACGTTTTACAGAAGAAGCGGAAGCGTGGGTTGAAGAGTTTGGAGCATCCATCTCCTTTGATCAACAATTAGTAAATCAAGATATAAAAGGGAGTATCGCACATGTAACGATGTTAGCAAAGCAAGGCATTGTTACGAAAGAAGAAGCAGAGAAAATAAAGATAGGGCTTCAATATTTACTAGAGGAAGCGAAACAAAATAAATTGAATTTCTCAGTCGAGGCTGAGGACATTCATTTAAATATTGAAAAGATGTTAATTGAAAGAATCGGTGAAGTAGGAGGGAAACTTCATACAGGCCGAAGCCGTAACGATCAAGTAGCGACAGATATGCATTTGTATTTAAAAGAAAAAGTAGAAGATATTATAAAAGCTACAAAACAATTGCAAACTGTTCTTGTTCATCAAGCGGAAAATAACATTGAAACAATTATGCCCGGCTATACGCACTTGCAACGTGCACAGCCGATTTCATTTGCGCATCATATTCTTGCTTACTT
The DNA here is from genome assembly GCF_008042285.1 of Bacillus sp. AR13-1. NCBI lineage: Bacteria > Bacillati > Bacillota > Bacilli > Caryophanales > Bacillaceae > Bacillus > Bacillus sp. AR13-1. Next base: position 102,404 of record NZ_QNUA01000005.1, on the reverse strand, counting down.
TTGGATGTTAGAGCGCGATGTGAATCGTTATGAAGATTCGTTAAAGCGTATTAACATTTCACCATTAGGAGCAGGAGCACTAGCTGGTACAACATTCCCGATTGACCGAGAATATAGTGCGGAGCTTCTCGGATTTAATGGAATCTATGAAAATAGTTTAGATGCGGTAAGCGATCGTGATTTCATATTAGAGTTTTTAAGTAACTCATCTATGCTTATGATGCACTTATCACGCTTTTGCGAAGAACTTATTTTATGGAGTAGCCAAGAATTTCAATTTATTGAAATGAGCGATCAATACGCAACAGGAAGCAGTATTATGCCGCAGAAGAAAAATCCGGATATGGCGGAACTTATTCGTGGTAAAACGGGCAGAGTATACGGTAATTTATTCAGTTTACTTACAGTAATGAAAGGATTGCCGCTCGCTTACAATAAAGACTTACAAGAAGATAAAGAAGGAATGTTTGATACAGTGAAAACAGTAGAAGGATGCCTTCATATTATGGCAGGCATGCTTGAAACGATGACTGTAAACAAAGAAAAAATGGGGCAAGCTGTGACGCAAGACTTCTCTAACGCAACAGAAATTGCCGACTATTTAGCAAGCAAGGGACTGCCGTTCCGTCAAGCTCATGAAATTGTCGGGAAACTAGTTCTTCATTGTACGCAAAAAGGAATCTATTTATTAGATGTACCACTTGAAACGTATAAAGAAATGAGTCCGTTATTTGAAGAAGATTTATATGAAGTTCTTTCACCTTATGCAGCTGTAAAGCGCCGTAACAGTGCTGGTGGGACAGGGTTTGAGCAAATTGAAAAAGCTTTGGAGAAAGCGAAGGGGTTAGCAATAGAGTTTGTTGGAAGTTAAATGATATATGATATAGAAGGTAAGGTTCTTTTTTAGAAAGTACCTTACCTTTTTGTATTTAGATTTTTAGGTATGTATCTATCATTTCATAATTATGTTTCATAATCATAAAATGATGCTTCTCATGAATCGCTAATAGTTGAATAGATTGAATAAGGTTAGGGTAGTGAGCAATCGGATCTAAAAATACGATATGTCCTGCAATATTTTCTTCTGTATTTTGAACTAGTTTTTTTATTTCATCTGTTTCACGTGAAAGTAAGTCTTCTAATTCTGTTACATTCATAGAATCATAAACTTTTTTTGAAGGGATTAAAATCCAAGGTGCTTTCATTCCTCTGCCATGCTTCTCCTTGTATTCGGCATAAATGTCATGAATTTCAGTTGCGAATGGGGCGTTTTTTCTTAGTTTGGCATAAGGGATAAGAGTGAAAGAGAATTTAATCGCTACTTTTAGCATCCTTGTAATTAAATATAAGTGATAAAAGTGCTCTCCAATAGACCATTTTCCGTCCTCTTTTCTATGCCATAGTTGTTCTTGTGAAAGTGAATGAAGCTCAGGAAGGAACTGGTTTCTTTGCACATGTAATGTGTGAAAATGTTTTGAGATATTTTCAGATTTCATATTCTGGTATCCTCTGCGTTTTTTTCCTAATTATAACATTTTTCGTATAGATGTAATTAAGCCTAGAACAATATGTTCTAGGCTTAAAGCTTCATTGATTAATCATACTTGTGGCGATCTTCTGTAATTCGAATGTATTCAATATCCATTAAATCTCTAAGTAATGCACCGTGACTTAGTTCAACACCATGTTTTTCTTTAAAATGCTCGCGAATCATATCTAACATTTCGATTTCTTTCCCATTCACATCTAAAATAATGCGTTCATAATCATCCATGTAGCATCCTCCTTTTCTAAACACATATATTTTGTCCGTCTATTTCTAAAAAATGTATGTTAACCTAATGTTAGGAAATGAGAAAGGAATGGAAGATGAGACGTATTTATCCCGCATTAACGGGCAGTAAGACCCCCACCTCAAAATTCAGCGAAAGCAAAGAAGTTAGGTGGGGGATCAACTGCCCGTAAAAGCCCGATTGGTTCAACTAATAATCAGTGGGGGATGAACAAAACCCCACTGATTAAAGTTTCACTTTATTTTGTAGGGTTAATTTTGTACACGCTAATTGTATTACACGTTGCATTCCCAGAAGTATTTTCATTTGAGAATGTAACAACAATGCATATAGCAATCTTTATCTTTACTTTATTTGTAGTAGATTGCTGTATTTCTGTATGGCTTTCTAGAAAAAAGAAAGTACAAGAAGTAAAAGATAAAAAAGAAATAGAACGGAAAAAGAGAAAACGTTCATTTTGGATGATGACGTATTGTTTTTCTTTAGTGATTGCTGCTGCATTTTTTAGTGAGCATATTCCACTAGAAAGATTGGATATTGAATTTTGGGCAATTATATTTACATGTTATTTTTTCATGCACTTTCTTCCTTATATGAAAGAAAAGCGAGAGAACAAGAGAGTAAGAGAATAGAAGAAGACATAAAGAAACTTGGAGAACACAAGTGGTATTTAAAATCTAAAATCATATATGTTCTTTGTTTTATTACGCCGCCAATTGGTTATTTGTATGTTTTTTTACTTCGCAAAAAAATGACAGAAGATGCAAAACAAACGTACTTAACGGTTGCGACGTTAATGATGGCGTTATGGTCTTTGAAGTTCCTTCCGCCTTATGTGTTTGCAGTTGTCATTGTTGTTCTAGCTTGTCTCGTATTTGTAGTGAAATATGTGAAATGAAAAACACCAAGCCCATGTGGACTTGGTGTTTTTTTATTATAAATTAAAGATCACCTTGCTCCTCGTCACCACGAACAACAAGGACATCGCATTTCGCATAGCGAATAATATGTTCAGAGACGCTACCAATTAGGAAACGTTCTACAGCATTTAAACCAGTTGCACCACACATAATTAAATCTACTTTATGGTTTGGAGCGATTTCTTTTGAAATTTTAGATTTAGGATTACCAAATTCTAATACAGTTTCCACTTTTTCAAGACCAGCTTCAAGCGCAGTTTTTTTGTAGTCTTCTAATAAGTCTTCTGCAAATAGATTTGCACGTTCAGCAATTGCGCGGCTATAAGCCTCTACTGCTGAGTATGCTTTTACATCAACGATATGAGCAATTGTTAATGTTGCGTTGTTTCGTTTTGCAACTTGAATTGCTTTTTTAAAGGCTTTTTCTGCTTCTTTAGAACCGTCCACCGCAATTAAAATATTTGTATATGTATTATTCATAGTAAATTCCTCCCAATCATTTTTATTACCGTTTACAACTTTATTATAAAACAAATTTTGGTAATGTGCTTGTTGGAAACGTTACAGAATTTTGAAAACTTTGCCTTAATTCATTTTAGTTGTAATTGAAGCGAGAACTTGTTACATATGGAGTATAGCAATTTAAAAGGAGGCATGTTTGTGAGACACGCGCTCATTACAGCCGGTACGAAAGGTTTAGGAAAGCAAGTAACAGAAAAGTTATTGGCTAAAGGATATTCAGTAACAGTAACATACCATAGCGATACAAGTGCTATGGAAACAATGAAAGAAACATATAAAAATATGGAAGAACGTCTACAGTTCGTGCAAGCTGATGTCACGAAAAAGGAAGATTTACATAAAATAGTAGAAGAAGCGATGAGCCGTTTTGGCAAAATTGACTTCTTAATTAATAATGCTGGTCCTTACGTATTTGAAAGGAAAAAATTAGTCGATTACGAAGAAGACGAATGGAATGAAATGATCCAGGGTAATTTAACAGCGGTGTTTCATTTATTAAAACTTGTCGTACCGATTATGAGAAACCAGCAATTTGGCCGTATTATTAACTATGGATTTCAAGGGGCAGATAGCGCGCCTGGATGGATTTATCGTTCAGCCTTTGCAGCTGCGAAAGTCGGACTTGTTTCTTTAACGAAAACAGTCGCATACGAAGAAGCTGAATACGGTATTACTGCGAATATGGTATGTCCTGGTGATATAATTGGTGAAATGAAAGAGGCAACGATTGAAGAAGCACGAAATCTGAAAGGTAGTAACACACCAATTGGTAGATCTGGAACAGGGGAAGATATCGCAAGAACCATTTCGTTTTTATGTGAGGACGATTCTGATATGATTACTGGCACAATTATTGAAGTAACAGGCGCTGTTGATGTTATTCATAGACATCGATAGAATTAAATAAAGTGACGTTTCGAATAATTGGACAGTTTATCCTTTATACTGAGAGGTACGGATAATACTGTCCTTTCATGTAAGATTAAATCTATCGGAAAACTTGTATTATTTTTTTGTCAAATATTGAGATATTATGTTAGAATATAAGAGTATAGAAAGCGCTTTAAAAAATGATTCAGGGGTCATTTCATAACTCAAGGGGGAACTAATAATGCGTATCGGTATTCCAACAGAAATTAAAAACAATGAAAACCGCGTGGCAATGACGCCAGCGGGAGCTGTACATTTAGTACAAAATGGTCATGAAGTTTTTGTTCAAAAAGGATCAGGTGTAGGATCAGGCTTTACAGATGAAGAATACGTACAAGCTGGTGCGAAACTTGTTGAAACTGCTGAAGAAGCATGGAATCAAGATATGGTTATGAAGGTAAAAGAGCCAGTTGAAAGTGAATACGGTTATTTCCGCGAAGGTTTAATTTTATTCACATACTTACACTTAGCTCCAGAGCCAGAATTAACGAAAGCATTAATTGATAACAAAGTGGTATCAATTGCATACGAAACAGTACAATTAGACAATCGTTCTTTACCATTACTTGCACCTATGAGTGAAGTAGCTGGTCGTATGTCTGCGCAAATCGGTGCACAGTTCCTTGAGAAAAACAAAGGTGGTAAAGGTATTTTACTTGCAGGTGTTCCAGGGGTGAAACGCGGTAAAGTAACAATTATCGGCGGTGGTCAAGCTGGTACAAACGCAGCGAAAATTGCAGTAGGTTTAGGTGCAGATGTAACAATCATCGACTTAAGTGCAGAACGTCTTCGTCAATTAGATGACATTTTCGGAAACCAAGTAAAAACGTTAATGTCTAACCCGTATAACATTGCAGAAGCTGTAAGAGAATCTGATCTTGTAATCGGTGCAGTATTAATCCCAGGTGCAAAAGCGCCAAAACTTGTAACAGAAGAAATGATTCAATCAATGGAACCAGGTTCTGTCGTTGTAGATATCGCGATTGACCAAGGTGGTATTTTCGAAACAACTGACCGTATTACAACTCACGACAACCCAACTTATGAGAAACATGGTGTTGTTCATTATGCAGTTGCAAATATGCCAGGTGCGGTTCCACGTACATCAACTCTTGCATTAACAAACGTAACAGTACCATATGCAGTACAAATTGCTAACAAAGGCTACAAAGAAGCTTGCCTAGGCAACACTGCATTATTAAAAGGTATTAACACATTAGATGGATACGTAACATTCGAAGCAGTTGCAGAAGCGCACAGCTTACAATATGCAGATGCAAAAGAGCTTCTTGAAAAAGCTCCTGCTTTATCATAATAGAAATAAAATAAAGACCTTTCCTTTGTAGGAAGGGTCTTTTTGTTTAAACTAATTATCTAATTTCTTCACAATTTTCAAGCCGAACATCATTGTGAAGAAAAGAATTCCAAACAAGTAATACAGGGCATACTCTACTCGTATCGTCGAATTTTCGTTAGTGATATATAAAACAAATAGTATCGCAGAGCCAATTAAATGAGAAAGACCGAAAATTTGCGCCATAAATTTTAAGCCCATTTTTTCAATTCTTTCATCTGTCTCAGGTAATGGGTATTTCTCGGACTCTTTCTTTTTGTTCTTAAAGAATATTCGTTTCACTACTAATAGTACCAAGTCTAAGAGTATGTATACGCCAGCGAATAGAAGGACGGAACGAATCTTTTCTTCATCACTACTATTGAAATAAAGAAAAGTCGATCCTAACACTAAAATGGTAAGATGTGAAATGAATTCTTGATTAAAAGTATTTTTCATTCTTTTTCCTCCCCAGTTTTATCTAATTGAAATAAATCTTCTACTTTACAGTTGAAAAACTCACATAATTTCAATGCTAATTCTAAACTTGGGTTGTATTTATTCTTCTCGATAGCGATGAGGGATTGTCTAGTGATTTGAACAGAGGAGGCTAATTGCTCTTGGGTGATGTCTCTAACGACGCGGAATTGTTTCACTTTATTTTTAATCAAATACACAAAGTCTCCTTTTTGTAAATTTGTTACATTTATAATATCCATTTATAGGTAAAAAGTAAATAAAACTTTACAAAAAGTAAATAAAACTTTACGTGAAATATAGCTTGTTATAATGTTATTTTTTGTGATAATTTGGAATTGAGTGAAAAATGAAAGTCAAAAGAGGAGATTCAATGGGAAGCAAAAAGAGGAAGCAAAAACAAGCTAAAAGACAAAAGTACATAAAGAAAAAACAGGAACAGAACATACCTTTTTCACAAAAAGTAGTCATTATGATAGAAAAAACATTTCGGTATATTTGTATGGCTCTGTATGTAATTTTGTGTATGTATTCATTTGGAGTGTTTTACAGTTTTGAGATAACTCCTAATATTATTGAGAGTATTTTAGTATTTATCCTTGTTGCAATAGAATTAGTCTTATTCGTTATATTTTTTGATACAGTATGGCCTAGTCATGAAAGTAAGAGTGATAGGAAAAGAAAAAAGAGAAAAAAATCTTCCTATGCTTCAAGCTCATCAAGTGGATTTGGTGACTATAGTAGCAACGATTGTAGCAGCTCAAGTGATGGTGGAGGTGACTGCGGAGGCGGTGGCGACTAAGTTAGTTTTTTCAGAAGAACGACTAATGAAAGGATGGGACGAAAGATGGAAACTGTGAACTTAATAGAATTAACAAAGGGTATTCAAGATCAACACAAAAACTTTGTTGTTTCAAATATAAATAATCATTGCTTACGAATCGCCGTATTTACTGGTGAATATGATTGGCACTATCATTCTAATTCGGACGAATTATTCATTGTATTAGAGGGAGAATTACTTATTGATTTTCAAGATGGGGAGACAGCAATTTTAAAACCGAACGATTCCATCTTAATTCCAGCATGCACAATTCATAGAACGAGAGCATTAAGGAGAACGGTAAATCTTTGTTTTGAAAATATAGAGGCTGATACGATTAAAGTGGAGCAATTATGAAAAAATTATCTGTAGCCCAGTATAGAAAAATCCTTCCGATTTTAGAAGGTCATACAAGGACAACAACCTTTGCTCATGCGGTATGTGATCAAATGATAGATGGTGAAGTTTTTGCAAACGAGAAGTTAACAGCAGGACTAATTCGTACAGCTAATGGTATCTATTATTTATTTGGTGATACGGATGATCAAAATTATAACGAATATTTATTTGCATATTTAAAAATGGCTATTGAAAAAACAGAGAAGAGATTTACATTGTTCACTTCGAGTGACGAGTGGGAAATGATGTTAGAAGAGCGTTTTAGTAATGCATTTCGGAACATCCCACGAATGACATTTCAATTTCAAAGAGAAGTTTTTGAAGATAGAAAAATAGAATTAAATAAAAATACATATGAAATTAAACGTATTGATAAAAGTGATATAGAACGAAGTAATGAATTTACAGAGGATTATTATAAAGAATATTGGGGATCAAAAGAAGTGTTTTTAAATAACGGCTTTGGTTTTTGTATAGAACAAGATGGGATGATTGTAGCCGAATGCGTCTCAATATTTAGAGGGAATGGTTTTGCTGAAATTGATATTGCAACACATGAAGCACATCAAGGGAAAGGGTTAGCTCAAGCTGTCGCAACACGTTTCATTGAACAGTGTATACAAAATCATATTACACCATGCTGGGATTGTAATGTAGATAATATTCCCTCGCAAAAATTAGCTAGTAAATTAAGCTTCCATAATCCAGTAGAATATGTTTTGTTTGTCCGCAAGAAAATGGGGGAATAAAAGATGAACGTAGAATTAACAAGATTCAAAGTCAAGCCAGGTAAAAGTCATCGCGTAGATGAATGGATGCAGCTTCTTAATGATAATATGAAAGAAGTGCTTTTGACATTAAACGACGAAAAGATGTATGTAGAGACAATTTTCCGGGAAATAAGAGATGGAGAAGAGTACTTATATTGGTATTCTGTGCAAGGAGAAGGCGGGGCTCATGTCGAAAATTCTCATCATGCAATTGATAAAAAGCACTTAGCGTTTTGGTATGAATGTATTGATGAAGAAGCACTGGCTGTCGATCTGAAGACGGAAGTCGTTATGATTCAAGATGTTGTGAAAGAAGCGATGAAATAATAGAGTAGTATTTTGGGGAGAAGCACATCAAAATAGATGTGCTTTTTATTGTGGAAAATTTTTTTAAGAAAAGCTGTATACATTTTGTGCTCTCAAACGTTGAGTATATAGAAAGGAGAGCTAGATGAACCATGATACGTTTGAATCATTATTAATAGAGAAATCAAAAGCTGTGTTTGGATACTTAATTAAGATTGGAGCAGATAGAAAAGAAGCGGAAGATATTGTGCAAGACACGTTATATAAATCTTTATTGCTTATGGGGGAAATACCGTTAGAGCATTTAACACCGTGGCTCTTTAGAGTGGCGATCAATCAGCACCGAGATTTACACCGGAAAGAAAAAAGACTAAGTCCCATTGCGATTGAATCCGTCGTTCTTATTGGTCAAAAGTCATTAGATGAGGTGCTTTTAACAAGTGAACTACAAGGCGAGGTACAAGAAATATTGGAGACGATGACGGAGGATTATCGCCATATTTTACTGTTGAAATATGAATATGAACTATCCTATAAGGAAATTGCCATTTTATTAAGTATGAAAGAAGAAACAGTGAAAACAAGTTTGTACCGTGCAAGAAATCAATTTAAAAAATTGTATAGGAGGAGAAACGATGAGTCGGAAGGACTTTGATTTGAATATGGATGATAAGCAGATGAAGACTTTGATGAAGAGGGCGAAGAGGAAGCAGCTTTGGAGAAATTGGCTTATTTCTATTTGTGCGTCCATTATTGTTATAGTAAGTTTGTTTTTGGGGGCAGCTTATTTTTCTCAGCAAACGTTTAGAAAAATGGAAAGAGAAATGAATGCACTACATAGGGTTCAAGGCCCTAATATTCGTTTTAGTGGAAGTATGTATTTAAGTCTCGGTGTTACAGGGAGTACGGTAATATATAACTCGTATAAAAATATAGCTGGTCAACCAGTAAAATGGATAAATGATATATACGAATCAGGTATATGGAATTATAGTATGAAGCACTATAATGGTGAACTTGTTAGTTTAGATGAAGAGAAAAGGGGGGGAGGGGCTGTTACCATACCAGATTATAATGTACAAACAATGCAAAGAGAAATGAGGTTTTATTTACCTTTCGTTACTTATAAAAATTATGTGGATGATCTGAAAAATATTGGGGATTTGCAAAATAAAGTTGCAGAAGTAGCCTTATCTTTTGATAAATCGTATACAGCTGAACAAATTACTGAGATGCTTCCCAAAAGTGTACAGCCAGTTTGGTTTTGGGTAGATACATATAATGAAAAGAAAAGCGATTTTTATGTAGGGTTAAAAGATCCTAAAGATGGTGCGATATTAAATGCGGAAATGGCAAAAAATGTTTTTGGATTTGAAGGAAGTTATTCAAAAGTGAAAGAAGATATGAAAAACGATATAACAATAAACTCAAAAGAGTTTCTATACCAAATGAAGTATTTAGCAAAAAATAGTGAGGGTATACCAAGTGATTATTTTGAACAATATTATAAAGAAATAAAAAACATCAAACCAAAAGACCTACCAATATACGGTGTAGTTGTAACAGGGAAAGCAGAGGATTTACAAGGTTTACAAGGAGCCCCATATATTAAAGCGGCTGTTAGAGGTGTAACAGTGGAGAAATATTAATTACAGTTAATTAATGTAAATAATCAGAAAATTTATGTTATAATATGGGAAAAGGAGGCTTATATGAGGCAAATACATGGAGCAATTTATATTTACATAACAATGTTTTTCGTAGGAGCATCTTATGGATTAGGGCATGTGTATTCGCATCCTATATTAACTTTTTTAAGCGGAGCATGTATGGTGTTTGCGTTTCTTGTCCACCTTTTCTCAGTTTGGATTGTGAAATTTCAAATAAATATTAGTGAGATAGAAGAAGGCACTTTTTGAGTGGCCTTCTTTTTTAGTAATAATATTTATGAAGTTCTTGTAGTAATTTTTCAACTTCACGTTCAGTTTTTTTACATATAGACATTGTACGTAATTTGAAAAATAAGCTGCGCAAGAAAGATTTTATATTTCCGTATAGAAATTCATACGAGTCAATATGTAGTGTCGGTTTTTGAACTTGTAATTGAGCTACTAGATTACGAAGGGCTAATATGAGTATTTCTTCCTCCAAGCCATTTTGCAGCATTACGACAATCGGATAAACGAGACGCTCATCTTCTTCATATTTGTAATAAATGGAATGGACACAAACTTTGTTTAATAAAGTTTGTAGTATTTCTTCGTAATGTGAAGTTTCCAGTTTAGGATTATTAACAAGTGCCTCAAATGTATCGGAAGCATGAGCGATACTATGTGCCCAGCCTTGGTCTTGTACATACCCACGGAAATCCTGTTCTTTGTTCATATATAGAATTAATTTATCTTTTACATTTAAAATATCAGTCTGTGATAAGAAATTATGATTTGTATCAGCATCAATAATGAGTGCGATTAATAATGTTGTAAATGCACGGGTAAATACAGTATCGTCTTTATCCGAATGAATCTTATAAAATAAATATTTTTCACTGATGCTTTCTGATAATAGTTTCTGTAAGTGGGTGTGTGAAATATAGTCCTTCTTGATTAGATGATAAAAAGTAGAGTAAATGAGTTTGTCCCTTAAATAGCTATCAGTAACACCGATATGTTGAAGCATACTTGAACTTAAAGAATCAATATTGAGTGCACCATTGATTACGTAATTATTATCACGAATTTCTTCTAACTGTTGTTGTAACATGTAAACCTCCTATTTTAGAAAATTCTGTATATTAATAGTATAATGAGAGGAAGAAATAGACAAGAAATAAGTGCTTTTGAATGGAGGGTCATTATGAAGAGAAGATGGTTTTAAAGCGGAAATAAGAAAAAAGGCAGCAATCACGCTGCCTTTTCTATTATTTCACAAATTGTAATTCTTTCGGGAATTTCGTTAAGATTTCTGATCCGTCTTTTGTGATGTAAATATCATCTTCAATACGAACGCCGCCTACGTTTGGTACGTAAATACCTGGCTCGATTGTGAAGACCATACCTTCTTTTAATAGAGACTCATTGCCTTCTTTTACATCTGGATATTCGTGTACGCTAATTCCAAGTCCGTGACCAAGTCGGTGTGGGAAGAAGTCTCCATAACCTGCATCTGCGATAACAGAGCGAGCGGCGTTGTCAATTGCACCAAATGTAACGCCTGGTTTACATGCTTCAACTGCTTGTAGTTGTCCAGCAAGTACAGTGTTGTAAATGCGAGTTTGTTCTTCAGAAAGTTCACCAAATGCTACTGTACGCGTAATGTCAGAGCAATAACCTTCAATGATTACACCTAAATCAAATAGTACGAAATCGCCGCGTTTCATTTTGTTTGCACCTGGAATGCCGTGTGGAAGAGCAGAGTTCGCACCTGCTAATACCATCGTGTCAAATGACATTTTATGTATGCCTTTTGTTTTTAATTCGTGTTCAATGATTGCTAATACTTCTAGCTCACTACGATTTTCTTTAATTGCATTTACACCAACTTCAACAGCATAATCTGCCATTTTAGCCGCTTCACGCAAAATAGAAAGTTCTTTTTCATCTTTAATTAAGCGAAGTTCGCGAACTTTCTCTTCAGCTGATTTGAAAGCTGCATTTGGGAATAACTTTGTTAATTCTTCGTAACGTTCTACGTTTAAATGTTCTTTTTCAATTGCAACTGCATTTGCATCAATACCACGATCTTTAATTGCTTTTGCAATCATATCCCATGGTCTGTCCGTATCAGTAAATCCGATAATCTCATGTGCCCAGCCAGCGTTACGTGCTTGGCCTTCTTCCATTTTAGGACAAATTAAAATAGGCTCTTTTTCTTGGAATACAAACATACCAAGTAGTCTTTCATGTGGTTCACAGTGGAAGTTTGTCATGTAGAAGACGTTCGGTGTAGAAGTTAAGAACGCAGCTTCTACGTTTTTTTCTTTTAGCCATTGCATTAAATTTTCTAATCTAGCATTCATCGATTGGCACCCCCGAGATATTTAATTACAAATATAACTTTACATCGGACGAAAGCGTTATGACAAGTAAATCGATGTTAGAAAAGACAGGGAATTGAGAAATCATGTAGAATAAAAAGTGTGAATGTGAATAGGGGAGGAATGTAATGATGAAAGTATCGTATCACGGGCATTCAGTTGTAAAGATTGAAACGAATGGAAAAGTTATTTTAATTGACCCATTTTTAACGGGAAATCCGAAAACAGATTTAAAGGCTGAAGATGTAAAAGTTGATGCGATTATTTTATCGCACGGACATGGTGATCATGTTGGGGATACAGTAGAGCTTGCGAAGAAAAATAATGCAGTTGTAGTAGCACCGTTTGAACTAGCAACATTTTTAGGATGGCAAGGTGTAAATACACATCCAATGCATATTGGAGGTTCACATGAATTTGACTTTGGAAAAGTGAAATTTACTCAAGCATTCCACGGCTCTAGTTATATTGATGAAGAAAATAAGACGATTACATATACAGGTATGCCAGCTGGTATTTTGTTTACAGCAGAGGAGAAAACAGTATATCATGCAGGAGATACTGCTTTATTCTCTGATATGAAGTTAATTGGAGAACTGAATAATATTGATTTAGCATTTTTACCAATTGGCGATAATTTCACAATGGGGCCAGAAGATGCTGTGTTAGCAGCAAAATGGATAGAGGCGAAAACAGTTGTACCGATGCATTACAATACGTTCCCAGTTATTGAACAAGATCCATATCAATTTGTAGGAAAGCTACAAAATTGTACAGGGAAAGTATTAGAAGCTGGAGAAAGTATTACACTATAAAAAAGAAACCCTTCATTTGAAATGACAAGTGAAGGGTTTTTTATGTGTGTAGTACAGTTTTTAAAGCCTGTATTTGTTTAGCTGATTCTTCTCGTTTTGTACGTGGCTGTTCAGGTGTTTCATTCAATTCCATCGCAACTTTTTTCCCATCTACGAAAGCTAAAAACACAGCACCTATAACCTCTAAAAACTTTTTCATAATGTATTCGCTCCTTTGTTTCATTTCTTGTCTTAATTGTATATTGAAGCGTGTGGACAAAACATCGAACGAGATGACAATACCATTACATTGTTGTAATAGAATGACTGGTGTAATGTAAGGAGCATTTTGTTATAAAAAAAATAGTACAGACATACAAAGAGAGAGTGTAACAGTTTTGGAAATATAGTATACTGAAAATACAACACATGAAGAATTTAGGGAAAAGAAAGTATGGTGAAACCATTTGGCTACCAAACATAATCAAATTTTAGAACATATTAATAGCCTGCCAGTAGGGCATAAAATTTCTGTGCGGCAAATTGCGAAAGATTTAAGTGTAAGTGAAGGGACCGCTTACCGTGCAATTAAAGACGCAGAAAATAAAGGATATGTTAGTACAATTGAACGTGTCGGAACAATTCGAATTGAACAAAAGAAGAAAGAGAATATCGAAAAACTGACATATGCAGAAGTCGTTAACATTGTCGATGGTCAAGTACTTGGAGGCAGAGAAGGACTACATAAAACATTAAATAAATTCGTAATTGGGGCTATGAAATTAGAAGCGATGATGCGCTATACAGAAGCAGGGAATTTACTTATCATCGGTAACCGTACGAACGCACATCAATTAGCATTAGAAACAGGGGCTGCTGTATTAATTACAGGTGGATTTGATACAGAAGAGCATGTGAAAAAGTTAGCAGATGAATTGAAATTGCCAATTATTTCAAGTAGTTATGATACATTTACGGTCGCAACGTTAATTAACCGTGCAATTTATGATCAACTTATTAAGAAAGAAATTGTACTAGTTGAAGATATTTTAACACCAATTGAAGAAACACTATATTTAAAGCCTAGTGACATAGTGCAGAAATGGCATGAGTACAATGAAGAGACGATGCATGGACGTTATCCAATTGTGGATGAAAATAAAAAGGTGTTAGGTATCGTAACTTCGAAAGATATGATTGGTGTTGCGAAAGAAACACCGATTGATAAAGTTATGACGAAACACCCTATTACGGTAAACGGAAAAATGTCTGTCGCAGCTGCAGCACGTATGATGGTGTGGGAAGGTATTGAATTACTTCCTGTTGTGGAGGATGGAAATAAATTGCAAGGTATCATTAGTCGTCAAGATGTACTTCAGGCCTTGCAGATGATTCAGCGTCAACCACAAGTTGGTGAAACGATTGATGACATTGTAACGAATCAATTTATGACGCCGAAAGAAGCAAAAAATGAGCATTTATATCAATTTTCAGTGACACCACAAATGACGAATTCAATCGGGACGTTATCTTACGGTGTATTCACAACAATTGTGACAGAAGCAACAAACCGCGTCATTCGTGCGCAGAAGAAGAGCGATTCAATTGTTGAGAACTTAACAATTTATTTCGTAAAACCGGTTCAAATTGATAATGTTGTATCGGTTCATCCGAAAGTATTAGAAATTGGCCGTAAATTTGGTAAGGTTGATGTAGAAGTACATCATGAAGGTAATGTTGTCGGGAAAGCATTACTTATGGTGCAGTTAATCGATAAATAAAAAGGTGGAACAAATCGCTTTGGTTTGTTCCATCTTTTTTGTTTTATTGGGTTTTGAAGCTGTTGCTAAAGATGTGGAGGAGTTTTAGCTGGAAATATATATATAAGGAGAGATGATTGTATAATTAGAAAAAACAGAATATTAATCCATTTAGAGTGTATACTATGATATAATTAGATTGTAAGATAATGGATGACGGAAGGGGGATGCAATATGTCATCAGAATTACTCTTTTTTGGTGGTATCGCACTCTTTTATTTCCTTGTGATGATACCAATTCAATACTTATACTTACAAGGATTAAATGAAAAAAAGAAACGAACAGGATTATCTCAGCAAGAACTATACAAACAGATGTCTTTTGGAGAAGAACAATTACATTTTCACGTGCAAGGTAATCCCTTTAATATACCATCTGCGTTTGTTGCATATATGATTTTGAAAGTGAAGGGACGTAAAAAAGCATCACAATGTTGATGCTTTTTTTACGTTGTTTTATAAGATTCGGCTTCTTTGACTGCTAATGGTAGAAAATGTTTATATTGGCGGAATCCATTAAATGTACTCGCGCTGCCAAGTAACATAAACAAAACACCAACGATAATGCGTGCAGTTGAAAGTTCTAAAAAGAATTGGTTTATCCCAAAGAATAGGACGAATAAGCCGAGTGCCATTGCGGATTTTCCAGAGAGCCAACCTTTCTCCATTGGACGGTTTGTACGAAAGAATTTTGTTTTATAGAAGAGGTACAACACAAATGAGATGATAATACAAAAGACGAATACTGGCATAATACACGCTCCCATCGATTGGTATAAAAATAACAATTTAGAAAAAAGAAAAATCTAAACTTTCTAACTTTTATTATAAAGCAATTGTTCGCATGTATGAAATGTTTTCCGTTATAATGGGGGATAAAGTGAAACTTTAATTAGTGTGGGGAGATCCCACGTGCTAATTATTAGCCCTCACCAATCGGGCTTTTACGTGCATCCAGGCTCCAAATTAATTTTGCCCCATTGTTTTTAATACTTTTGAGGTGGGAGTCTTACTACACGTTAATGCGGGATAAAATGAAGAAGTTGAATAAAAAGGAGATTATACATATGCATGAGCAAATTTTAGGAGCAATTAAAGAGTTTGATACAATTATTATTCATCGTCATGTACGTCCGGATCCGGATGCGTTAGGTTCTCAGTGCGGACTTGGTACAATTCTGCAAGAATCGTTTCCAGAGAAAAATATTTATATGGTTGGGTACAACGAGCCTTCTTTATCGTTTTTACGAGTAATGGATGATATTGAAGATAGTGTATATGAAGATGCACTTGTTATCGTTTGTGATACAGCGAACCAAGAGCGTGTTTGTGATCAGCGTTATGCAAAAGGAAAGATGTTAATTAAAATTGATCATCATCCGAATGAAGACCCGTACGGAGATATTACATGGGTGGATACGACAGCAAGTTCTACAAGTGAAATGATTTATGAATTTTACAGTTATGGAAAAGATAAAGGATTAACGATTTCAAAGGAAGCAGCTCGCCTTATTTTAGCGGGTATTGTTGGAGATACAGGGCGTTTCTTATTCCCGAATACAACAGCGAAAACACTTCGTTACGTAAGTGAGCTCGTTGACATGGATGTAAAATTCACAGATTTATACAATGAAATGTATAAGACGAAAGAAAAAATTGCTCGTTTGAACGGTTATATTTTACAAAACTTTACGATGGTAGAAGAAGGTGCAGCGTACATTAAATTAACGAAAGAGGTACTAGAAGAGTTTGATGTACTTTCTACTGAAGCATCTGGTGTTGTCGGAGCACTTGGTAATATTGATGGATTAAAGGCATGGGTTCTATTTTTAGAGGAAGATGATGTTATTCGTGTTCGTCTTCGTTCAAAAGGACCAGTTATTAATAAATTAGCAATGCAATATAATGGCGGAGGACATCCGATGGCTTCTGGTGCAAAAGCATCTTCTTGGGAAGAAGCAGATCGCCTGTTTGCTGATTTACGTGAGCTGTGTAGATAAAAATTGTATGTTGAACGAAAGAGAAGGAGAGGCACAGAAGCCCTCCTTTTTTTTATTTTTCTTTCTCTATATCAATACTAATTTCAAGTACGGTATCAAAAGAGACTGTGTCTACTTTAAAGCGGTATATACGATCGTAATGTTTGTACGTTTTATTTTCGATGACTTTTTTGAGCAGGTCTTTATTTTTTGCGATGCTTTGAATGTTTTTCGTTAAAAGATGCTGGAGATCATTATGGATAGAAGTGGTCATGTTTTCAAGTGTAAGATTGTCTAAATCATATTTTTTTCGATTTATAATTTTTATTTTGATTTCTTGAATTGTTAAGAGCCGTTTATTTTCTGTGTTCAATTTCTCTTGGTCTTCGAGAAGGACGTGGAGTTTTGCTTCTTGTTTTTCGATAATTTCTTTTTGTTCTGCTATTTTACTAGTTTGTTCTTCTTGAAATACACCGTATATGTACAAAAAAACAAACCAGCTCAATACTCCTCCAACAGCAGCGCCAGCTAAAACTAAATACCACCTTTTGGCTGTATTGGCACTGGGTACTCTCATACATGTTCCTGTGTAAGCCATTTAATAATAATAAGACCAGTTTGCATACCGCCAGTTGCAAAAAAAATAAGGAGAATTTGTTTTACGATATCTTTCATATCTCCGCCAAAGAAGCTTCTTTCAAAGCTATAAAAGGTATCGAACGTTCCGCCAATTGCTGCAACGAGTGCCCAAATTCTTAAATTTTGGGCGAATTGATTAATATAAGTTAGAGTTGGTTTTCCGATGAGAAATGCACCAAATCCGCCTATTAATGAACCACCAAGTATAACTCCAAAGGCAATAAAATAACTAATAATAAGCAGAGAGAAAAAAGTATGTTCTCTTACATCCATCGTCATTCCCCTTTCTTCTTCATATATATGGACAAAGTATGAGAAGTATGTTTTGATTTCCGCTTTCCTCATCACCTATAATAAAAGTAGTCACATAGGTAAAGAGAGGGTACAACAGTGAAGTTTGTGCATTTACAATGTCAAACCGTTTTTAGTTTATTAAAAAGTGCTTGTAAAATTGATGAGCTTGTCATTCGGGCGAAAGAGCTTGGATTTTCATCGCTGGCCATTACAGATGAAAATGTTATGTATGGAGTTATTCCGTTTTATAAAGCATGCAAGAAAAATGGTATACAGCCTATTATCGGCTTAACAGCTTCTATTTTTAGTGAAGAAGAAGAAAGGTCTTATCCACTTGTCTTACTTGCTGAGAATGAAATAGGCTATCAAAATTTATTAAAGATCTCTAGCAGCATTATGACGAAGTCAAAAGAAGGTATCCCGAAGAAGTGGCTTGCTCATTATGCGAAAGGGTTAATTGCAATTTCACCAGGGAAAGACGGAGAGATTGAACAGCTATTATTAGAAGACAAAGAGAGTCAGGCTGAAGAAGTAGCTCATACGTATCAAAATATGTTCAGCAATTTTTATATAAGTTTGCAGCATCATGCAATTCAAGATGAACTGCTTTTACAAGAAAAACTGCCTGAATTTATTAATAAGGTAAACGTTCCAGTCGTTGCAACAAATGATGTTCGCTATATTAATCAAAGTGACGCACTTGTTCATGAATGTTTATTATCTGTTGAAGGCGGAACGAAAATGACTGATCCAGATAGACCGAGAATGAAAACGGATCAGTATTATTTAAAGTCATCGGATGAAATGGGAGCACTATTTTCTCATGCTGAGGAAGCGGTTCAAAATACAATAACAATCGCGGAACGTTGCCAAGTAGAAATTCCTTTCCATGTAAATCAATTACCGAAATTTCCTGTTCCATCTAACGAGACGAATGATACGTATTTGCGCCGTGTTTGTGAAGAAGGCTTGCAGAAACGCTATGGTACGCCGAAAGAAGCGCATATAGGACGTTTGGATCATGAATTAAATGTTATTTCTCGTATGGGATTTAGCGATTATTTCCTCATCGTATGGGACTTTATGAAATATGCACATGAAAATCATATTTTAACTGGGCCAGGCCGTGGATCGGCAGCTGGTTCACTCGTTTCTTACGTATTGGAAATTACAGATATTGATCCGATTGAATATGAATTATTATTTGAAAGGTTTTTAAACCCTGAACGTGTGACACTTCCAGATATTGATATTGATTTTCCAGATATAAGACGTGATGAGATGATTCGATATGTGAAAGATAAATATGGTCAGCTTCGTGTTGCTCAAATTGTAACGTTCGGAACTCTTGCAGCGAAAGCCGCAATTAGAGACATTGCTCGTGTAATGGGGCTCCTGCCAAGAGATATTGACATATTTTCAAAACTTATCCCATCAAAGCTTGGTATAACGTTAAGAGATGCATATGAGGAATCGCAATCGCTCCGTGAGTTTATACAAGGGAATCTGTTACATGAGCGTGTGTTTGAAATTGCAAAACGTGTAGAGGGATTACCGCGTCATACGTCTATTCATGCAGCTGGCGTTATTATGAGCCAAGAACCGTTAACGGGAAGTGTAGCGATTCAAGAAGGGCATAACGATGTTTATGTTACGCAATATCCAGCTGATGCATTAGAAGAACTTGGATTGCTCAAGATGGACTTTTTAGGCTTACGTAATTTAACGTTACTTGAAAATATTATAAAATTTATTGTTGAAAAAACTGGGAAACAAATTGATATAAGAAATTTACCTCTGCAAGATGAAAAGACGTTTCAATTGTTAGGAAGAGGGGATACAACAGGTGTATTCCAGCTTGAATCAGGTGGTATGCGAAATGTACTTCGTGGGTTAAAACCGAATGAATTTGAAGACATAGTCGCTGTTAACTCGTTATACAGACCAGGACCGATGGAACAAATTCCAACCTTTATTGAATCGAAGCATGGGAAAAGACGAATTGAATATTTACATCCGGATTTAAAGCCGATTTTAGAAAGAACATACGGCGTAATTGTATACCAAGAACAAATTATGCAAATCGCATCGAAGTTAGCTGGATTTTCGCTTGGAGAAGCAGATTTGCTGCGCCGTGCAGTGAGTAAAAAAAATCGTGATATTTTAGATCAAGAACGTAAGCATTTTGTTCAAGGTTGTTTGGAAAATGGATACGATGAGACATCTTCAGAACAAATTTATGATTTAATTGTAAGATTTGCGAATTACGGTTTTAACCGAAGTCACGCTGTAGCTTACAGTATGATCGGATATCAGCTTGCATATTTAAAAGCAAATTATACGCTGGAATTTATGACTGCGTTATTATCAAGTGCAATTGGAAATGAAGATAAGATTGTGCAGTATGTACGAGAAACGAAGCGGAAAGGTTTTCACGTTTTACCGCCGTCTCTTCAGAGAAGTGGTTACAACTTCCAAATAGAAGGAAATGCGATTCGATATAGTTTACTTTCGATTCGGAATATCGGAATGGCTACCGTGACGGCATTACTCGAAGAACGAGAGGAAAAAATGTTCGAAGATTTATTTGAGTTTTGTCTTCGTATGCCATCAAAATTTGTAACAGAGCGAAATTTAGAAGCGTTTGTCTGGTCTGGTTGTTTTGACGGTTTTGGTGTTTCGAGGACGACGTTATGGAGAAGTCTTAAAGGAGCGTTGGAGTATGCAAATCTTGCACGTGATTTTGATTTAGGGGATGCTGTTCCGAAATCAAAATACGTACAAGGAGAAGAGCTATCCTTTATTGAACAGTTAAATAAAGAGAAGGAAGCACTCGGTTTTTATTTATCTAGCTATCCGACAGCGCAGTATGCGGAACTAGGAAAAGAATTAGAAATTCCATCTCTTGCTCAGGCGATGCGACATAAGAAAAAAGTACAAAGAGCGATCGTATATATAACAAGTGTGAAAGTTATTCGTACGAAAAAGTTGCAAAAGATGGCGTTTATTACATTCTGTGATCAAAATGATGAAATGGAAGCCGTTATTTTTCCAGAAACGTATATACATTTTTCGGACAGGTTACAAGAAGGTGCAATCGTTTTAGTTGATGGTACGATCGAGCAAAGAAATCATAAGTTGCAATGGATCGTGAATGGACTATATCCGCTAGAAGAAATGGATGTTTATGAAGGAATGAAAGAAGCGTCTGTTTACGTGAAATTGCCGTCTCAATATGAAAAAAAGCTTGTAAATCAAGTTACTAAAATATTGTTTGATTATTCAGGTTTTACGAAAGTACTAATTTATTATGAAAAGGAACATAAAATGGTACAATTATCTCGAAGTTTATCGATTCATCCAAGTGAAGAATGTCTAGGAGCACTTCGTGAAATTGTCGGTGACGAAAATGTCGTTGTGAAAATATAATGGACAATTTCCCTACACTTCGATTATTATAGTAGTAGTGTTCGTGGTCAGACCACTTGGAGAAATTGATATCAGCAAGCATAATTTGAGGAGAGTGGATAGTTTGTCAACACTTCGTGAAGAAGCACTTCACATGCATAAAGTGCATCAAGGAAAATTAGAAACTGTATCAAAAGTAAAAGTAGAAAATGCAAAAGATTTAAGTCTTGCATATTCTCCAGGGGTTGCAGAGCCTTGTAAAGAAATTTATGACGATAAAAGTAAGGTATATGAATATACAATGAAGGGAAATATGGTAGCAGTTGTGACAGATGGAACGGCTGTACTTGGTCTTGGTAACATTGGACCTGAAGCATCTCTTCCAGTAATGGAAGGTAAAGCTGTATTATTCAAGAGCTTTGCTGGTGTAGATGCATTCCCGATTGCCTTAAATACAAACGATGTAGATAAAATTGTTGAAACTGTAAAATTAATGGAGCCAACTTTTGGCGGTGTAAACTTAGAAGATATCGCAGCGCCAAACTGCTTCGTTATTGAAGAACGTTTGAAAAAAGAGACAAACATTCCAATATTCCATGATGATCAACACGGAACAGCTATCGTAACAGTAGCAGGCCTTGTGAACGCGCTGAAGTTAGTTGGAAAGAAAATGTCTGACATTAAAGTTGTCGCAAATGGTGCAGGTGCAGCAGGTATTGCAATCATTAAACTTTTATATCGCTATGGTGTACGTGACGTTATTATGTGTGACCGTAAAGGTGCAATCTATGAAGGTCGTCCTGTCGGTATGAATCCGGTGAAAGATGAAGTTGCAAAATATACAAATAAGAGTCGTATAGAAGGTTCTTTAGCTGATGTTTTACAAGGTGCGGACGTATTCATTGGTGTATCTGCAGCAGGTGCATTAACTGAAGAGATGGTTCGTACAATGAATGACGATGCAATTATTTTTGCAATGGCGAATCCGGTTCCAGAAATTATGCCAGAATTGGCAAAAGCAGCGGGCGCAGCTGTTGTTGGAACAGGTCGTTCTGACTTCCCGAACCAAGTAAATAATGTACTAGCGTTCCCAGGTATTTTCCGCGGTGCACTTGATGTACATGCGACACAAATTAATGAAGAAATGAAGATGGCAGCTGTACAGGCCATTGCAGAGCTTGTATCAGAGGATGAGTTGAATGCAGATCATATCATTCCAGCACCATTTGACGCGCGTGTAGCGCCTCAAGTAGCGGCTTACGTTGCGAAAGCAGCAATGGAGACAGGAGTAGCTCGCCGTCAAGTAGATCCAAATGAAGTCGCTGAGAAAACAAAACAATTAGCGCTGATTGGTAAAGAATAAGCGAGGAATTTCCATTGACATCATCAAATACAAAAGTATATCTCGAAATTGTAAAAAAAATCCGTTCCATTATGGAAGAGGATTGTTTAGTAGCAGGGGATCGTTTGCCATCTGAGCGTGAGTTAAGTTCACGCTTAAATGTTGGACGTTCCTCTGTAAGAGAAGCATTACGTGCGTTAGAACTGGTAGGATTAATTGAAACGAGACGTGGTGAGGGAACGTTTATTCGAAACTTTTACGATAACGGTCTTGTACAATTAATTGCTCCGTTCTTGCTGCAAGATGAGAAAACAATTCGTGATTTATTACAAACAAAACGATTGCTTGAGAAAGATATGATTCGACTTGTATGTAATTTACCGAAAGAAACGTTTTCTGAAGTACTAAGTAAATTACACCAAGTGCTTGAAGAAAATGAAAGCTCAATTCCGGTGCTTCATCAAACGTTCTTTAAAACACTTATTGAACAATTCAATAATTATTTACTCTATCGCATTTGGATGATCGTAAATGATTACGTTGCAACTCTTTCTTGTGAAGTTTCAGGAGATTCTATCGAAATGTATAGAAAGCTTTATGCTACTTTGGAAGTGAAACAAGAAAATGATGCGTTAAAAATTTACGATGAATTAGTAGAGAATATACAGTTTCACTCGTAATGTATAAAATTTGTCGAAATGACCATGACACGTTATGACAAACATTCTACCGCATAGCGGTTAAAGTTAAACGTAAAGAGAGAGGTTATTAGACAGATTGAGAAGATAAGGCTAACATCAAACATTGGTGTTAGCCCCATTTTCTTCTTACGCTAACCTTAGCTCTCAATGAAGGGGGTCAAATTGTGCTAAGAGATTTATTCGTGAAAAAGAAAAAGTACGCTGCAATACCTTCAGAACAAGTACGAAAAGATGTACCAGATGGCGTTATGACAAAATGTCCGAAATGTAAAAAAATCATGTATACGAAAGAGCTTCTTAAAAATTTAAAAGTATGCGTGAATTGTGGATATCATCATCCGATGAATGCATGGGAACGCCTTGATAGTATATTGGACGAAGGTTCATTTCGTGAGTATGACAAAGAGATGGTTTCACTAAATCCACTTGAGTTTCCGGGATATGAAGAGAAACTAGAAAACGATCGTAAGAAGACTAAATTGAATGAAGCGGTTGTAACTGGTGAAGGAACAATTGATGACATGCTTGTTGTTGTTGCAGTAATGGATTCTCGTTTTCGAATGGGCAGCATGGGCTCTGTTGTAGGAGAGAAAATTGCCCGTGCGGTTGAAAAGGCATACGACTTACAAGTTCCATTTATTATCTTTACTGCGTCGGGTGGTGCTCGTATGCAAGAAGGGATATTAAGTTTAATGCAAATGGCAAAAACAAGCGTAGCTTTGAAAAAGCATAGTAATGCAGGAGGGTTATTTATTTCTGTTATGACTCACCCAACGACGGGCGGGGTTTCAGCGAGTTTCGCTTCACTTGGTGATTACAATCTTGCAGAGCCAGGTGCACTTATCGGATTTGCTGGTAGACGCGTAATTGAACAAACAGTGCGTGAGAAACTGCCGGAAGATTTCCAAACGGCAGAATTTTTACTAGAGCACGGTCAATTAGATGCGGTGGTGCATCGTGATGATATGAGAGAATCACTCCGTAAGATTTTAGAAGTTCATCAAGGAGGGGAAATGGCTGTATGGCAGAGCTAGAATTTGAGAAACCAGTTGTTGAGCTAAGAAATAAGATTCGTGAACTGAAAGACTATACGAAAAACAGCCAGATGGACTTCAGTGAGGAGATTCGTATTTTGGAAGACAAGCTAGAAAAACTAGAGGAAGATATATACGGCAATATGAAAGTATGGGACCGTGTTCAAATTGCTCGTCATGCAGAACGACCGACAACGCTCGATTATATTGAGCACTTATTTACTAATTTTTTTGAATGTCATGGAGATCGCCTATTTGGCGACGATGCAGCGATTGTCGGCGGCATTGCGAAATATAAGGGGATGCCCGTAACTGTAATTGGGCACCAACGCGGAAAAGATACGAAAGAAAATATTCGTCGTAATTTTGGGATGCCTCATCCAGAAGGATATCGAAAAGCACTGCGTCTAATGAAACAAGCGGAAAAGTTTAATCGTCCCATTATTTGTTTCATCGATACGAAGGGAGCTTATCCTGGTAAAGCAGCTGAAGAACGTGGACAAAGTGAGGCAATTGCCCGTAATTTATTTGAAATGGCGGGTTTAACTGTACCTGTTATTTGTATCGTTATCGGTGAAGGTGGTAGCGGTGGTGCGTTAGGTCTTGGAGTAGGAGATTACATTCATATGCTGGAAAATTCCACTTATTCTGTTATTACACCAGAGGGTGCGGCGGCGATTCTTTGGAAAGATGCTGGTAAAGCAAAAGAAGCTGCAGAAGCGATGAAAATTACAGCATTAGATTTGAAAGAATTAGGTGTAATTGACGAAATTATTCCAGAGGCAAAAGGCGGAGCACATCGTAATGTTTTGAAACAATCAGAAAATATAGATTTAATGCTTAAGAAAACTTTTGAACAATTAAGCGGAATTTCGAAAGATGAATTAATCGAAAAACGTTATGAAAAATATATGAAAATTGGGCAAGTTTCGTTTTCAAACGCTTCCATTGGGATAAAATAAGAAAAGCGTGCGTTCCTCTTCGCGAATGCACGTTTTTATTATGAAAAGACACATCTTCTCCATTGTGTTTTTGTATTTTTTCGTGTTATTTTATTATAAGGCAAATAATCTTTATGAGGTGAGTACAAATGAAACGTATTGGTGTATTAACAAGTGGTGGAGATTCACCTGGTATGAATGCTGCCATTCGTGCAGTTGTTCGTAAAGCGATTTTCCATGATATTGAAGTATATGGTATTTACCATGGATACGCTGGTTTAATTTCTGGTCATATTGAAAAATTAGAACTTGGTTCTGTTGGCGATATTATCCACCGTGGTGGTACAAAATTATATACAGCAAGATGTCCTGAGTTTAAAGACCCAGAAGTACGACTAAAAGGAATCGAGCAATTAAAGAAACATGGTATTGAAGGACTTGTCGTTATTGGTGGAGATGGTTCGTACCAAGGCGCAAAAAAATTAACTGAGCAAGGATTCCCATGTGTAGGTGTACCAGGTACAATCGACAATGATATCCCTGGAACAGACTTCACAATTGGTTTTGATACAGCTTTAAATACTGTTATTGATGCAATTGATAAAATCCGTGATACAGCTACATCTCATGAACGTACATATGTTATCGAAGTAATGGGACGTCACGCTGGAGATATCGCATTATGGGCTGGTTTAGCTGATGGTGCAGAAACTATCTTAATTCCAGAAGAAAAGTATGACATGGAAGATGTTATCTCTCGTCTGAAACGCGGTAGTGAACGTGGTAAAAAGCACAGTATTATCGTTGTAGCTGAAGGTGTTGGAAGTGCAATTGACATCGGTAAGCACATTGAAGAAGCAACAAGCTTTGATACTCGTGTAACTGTATTAGGTCACGTACAACGTGGTGGATCACCAAGTGCACAAGACCGTGTATTAGCTAGTCGTCTTGGCGCAAGAGCAGTTGAATTATTAATTGCTGGTAATGGCGGACGTTGTGTTGGTATTCAAAATAATAAACTTGTTGATCATGACATTATCGAAGCGTTAGCTCAAAAGCATACAATCGATAAAGATATGTATCAATTATCTAAAGAATTATCTATCTAATCGGCTTAATGCCTTGTATTTGGGAACGGTTTCATAATTTTCGGAGGTGCAATATGCGTAAAACTAAAATTGTATGTACTATAGGTCCTGCTAGTGAAAGTATTGAGAAATTAGAGCAATTAATGGAAGCGGGTATGAACGTTGCTCGTTTAAACTTCTCTCATGGTAGCCATGAAGAGCATGGAGCTCGTATTAAAAATATTCGTGAAGCTTCAAAGAAAACTGGTAAAACAGTTGGTATCTTACTTGATACAAAAGGTCCAGAAATCCGTACACATGACTTCGTAGACGGACAAGCTGAGCTTGTAACAGGTGCAGAAGTAATTCTTTCTACTGAACAAGTATTAGGAACTGCAGAGAAGTTCTCTGTATCTTATGCTGGTCTTTATGATGATGTTGATCCAGGTTCTCGTATTCTAATCGATGACGGTCTTATCGAACTAGAAGTAATCGAGAAAGCTGACGGAAACATCCGTACAAAAGTATTAAACAGCGGAACTGTAAAAAATAAAAAAGGTGTTAACGTACCAAACGTAAGCATTAAGCTTCCTGGTATCACTGAAAAAGACGTGCAAGATATCGTTTTCGGTATCGAGCAAAAAGTTGATTTCATCGCAGCATCTTTCGTACGTAAAGCATCTGATGTATTAGAAATTCGTGAATTATTAGAAGGGCATAACGCTCAATACATCCAAATCGTACCAAAAATCGAAAATCAAGAAGGTATCGACAACATCGATTCAATCTTAGAAGTTTCTGACGGTCTAATGGTTGCTCGTGGTGATATGGGTGTAGAAATTCCACCAGAAGAAGTACCATTAGTACAAAAACGTCTAATCAAAAAATGTAACGTATTAGGCAAACCAGTTATTACTGCAACACAAATGTTAGATTCTATGCAACGTAACCCACGTCCAACTCGTGCGGAAGCAAGTGACGTAGCAAACGCAATCTTCGATGGAACAGATGCAATCATGCTTTCAGGTGAAACTGCTGCGGGTCAATACCCTGTAGAAGCTGTAACAATGATGGCTAACATTGCGGTACGTGTTGAAAAATCATTACAATATGAAGATATGTTCAAAAAACGTATTAAAGAGTTCACACCAACAATTACAGATGCAATTAGCCAATCTGTTGCGCACACAGCACTTGCTCTTGATGTAGCTGCAATCGTAGCTCCAACAGAAAGTGGACATACTGCGAAAATGATCTCTAAATACCGTCCGAAATCTCCAATCGTAGCTGTAACATCTGACGAGCAAGTAGGACGTCGTCTTGCACTTGTTTGGGGTGTTCAAGCATTTATGTCTGAGAAACGTGCAGCTTCTACTGACGAAATGTTAGATACAGCAATTCAAACAGGTATGGATGCGGGTCTAATCGGACTTGGAGATACTGTAGTAATCACTGCTGGTGTTCCAGTTGCTGAAACTGGTACAACAAACTTAATGAAAATCCACGTTGTTGGTGAAAAAGTTGCTAAAGGGCAAGGAATCGGTCGTAAATCTGCAAAAGGTAAAGTAGTTGTAGCGAAAACAGCTGCTGAAGCTGTAGCGAACGTAAACAAAGGTGATATCCTTGTTACAACAAGCACAGATAAAGATATGATTCCTGCAATTGAAAAAGCTGCTGCTCTAGTTGTAGAAGAAGGCGGTCTAACAAGCCATGCAGCTGTTGTAGGTGTATCAATCGGTATTCCTGTTATCGTTGGTGTAAACGGCGTAACAACAACTTTAAAAAATGGCCAAGAAGTAACAGTTGATGCAGCACGCGGAATTGTTTATAATGGACATGCGGAAGTGCTATAAGAAGTAATACGGAGAGAAGGATCGGAGTCCTTCTCTTTTTTTTACACAAAAAAGGATAGAGATAGCTTTAAATACCTGAAATCGCTTTGAAAAACGTTTATTATAATGTTTAGTGGAAGAGGGTTATTTGTCCTTTATGAAGCTTGTATGAGCGTTTTAAGGGGCTTATAAGGGGTTTTGCAAGGGTGATACTTTCAAACCTTTTAAATGAAATATGAAGGAGTGCGAGCTATGAAGTGGTTACTGTTCTTACTTATTTTAGTGCCGGCGATTGAGATTACGGTGTTAATAGGATCGAGTCATGTAATAGGTTTATGGTCTACGTTCGCTATGATTGTATTTACGGGTATTGTGGGTGTATATTTGGCGAAACGACAAGGGTTTAAAGTACTTAGAGAGATTCAATTTAGGCTAAATAGAGGAGAAATGCCGGGTGATGCGGTTCTAAATGGTATTTTTATATTCGTAGGAGGTATTCTTTTAGTACTGCCTGGATATGTGACGGATATAATAGGTTTTATCTTTGTTGTTCCTATAACGAGGGCTTTATTGAAGCCGGCTGTTATGAAGTGGATTGATTGGAAATTTAGAAAGAGAACTACTATTATTGTTCAAAAATAACGCGTAGATTATAGCGATCTACGCGTTATTTTTTTATTTGCTATTTATAGTCAATCGTTAGCTTCCTGCTCGGGTTGGATTTTTGTTAGTTATTAAACGATAGGATGCAGAGGGTTCTTGTGAATGAAAAGTGTTACATTAGGATGCTGTTTTTTGCTTGTAGTAAGATTCGACTAGTGAGCAGAAGTTAGACAGGAGAAGAAAAATTACTGATTAAAGGGTTCATCTGCCTCATTTTGTATATTTATTCGTTTACATAAAAAGTAATAAATGTAAGTAATAATTATAAAATATATAGAATAAAAATGTATTTTCGTCCTAAAATATGCGTTTTTATGCAAAAAAATAAGAGGATTATCCTTTTTTAGGAAATTCTCTTATAGATGTAGGTAGTACAAAAAAGTACAGTGAGTAATCAGTGGGAATTTCCCACTGATTACAGTTGATTTTTTATTGTGTATGAATTAGGAAATATTATTTTGATGGTGAACCCTTAATGAATTTCCATAAGTCGTGGAATACATGAGCTTTGTGTAATGTATTAAGTAGTACTAATATGACTGGACCGATGATTAATCCTAAAAAACCAAAGAGCTTAAAGCCGACAAATAGAGCGATGAGTGTCGCTAATGGATCTAGTCCAATATTAGATGAAAGTACTTTTGGCTCCATGATTTGTCTTTGGACAATCACGACGATGTATAGGATGAGAAGACCGATGGCGAATGCAGTATCGCCTGTGAAAAATACGTATATAACCCAAGGAACGAATACGGCTCCAGTTCCTAAATACGGGAGTAAATCTACAACCCCTGTAATAATCGCGATAGTAATTGCGTATGGCACGCGTAATATTAAAAGGCCGATTAGTACAATGATAGTTGTCATAGATACGAGTGTAAGTTGCGCTTTAACAAAACCAAACAAAGCTTTTCTTAAATCGACAAAAATAGTTTTTCCGTATCCATGCAAACGATTAGGTAGAAGTTTTCTTACTTTATGAGCAAGACGGTGCCAATCGTAACTAATGAAGAAGGTGGCTAATAAGACGAAGACAAGGACAGTTAAAGTTGTTGGTAATGCACTAATGAAATTTGTTAACCCACTTATAATGGCGGTTAAAAGTTCTTTCATTTGTGTCGTTGCTTCGGTGCC
Source organism: Bacillus sp. AR13-1 (assembly GCF_008042285.1). NCBI lineage: Bacteria > Bacillati > Bacillota > Bacilli > Caryophanales > Bacillaceae > Bacillus > Bacillus sp. AR13-1. The sequence continues at coordinate 72,447 of NZ_QNUA01000005.1, read as the reverse complement.
TAAGTTTTGAATGTTTTGTGTAATAGTGTATCGCTGTGGTTCTCCGAGATGATTAAATTTAGAGATTAAATCATCATAGAGAGGCATAATATGATTAAGTGCAAATTGTTGGGCGAATGCAACGATATCTGGAAACTTAACTGTAACAATTTGTAGTAAGTACGTTGTGGCAGATATTGCTTCAGTTACAAGGTATGTAACAAGTCCAACGATAGCTCCGAATACGAGAATTAAGCTAACGAGTACCGCTAATGCGCGAGGGAATTGTAGTTTTTGATTAAGGAAATTGACGACAGGATTAATCAAATAAGCGAATGCAAAAGCGATAATAAAAGGGTAGATAAGACCTGACATGTACAGCAATGCATAGAACCCAACTACCGTTGCTACAATGACAAATATGAGTCGTAATATCATATATAGTAAGTTTCGGTTCAAAGATGTATACCTCCCATTCCAATTTGGATTATCTTAATTCGTTCAACTTATAACTAGTGAGATTCACTGATCAAAGTTTCACTTTATGTTATAGTGGAATGATGGATTTAGCCTGCTTCTGCAGCGGATTAATGACTACAGAAGCTTGTTGGTGATGCTTCTACTATATGGTAAAAACTTCATTTTCTCTCCTTTTTATTTTACCTGTTTCTTATTATAAAAGAAAGGAGAGACATCCGCTTTTAAATGTATATGCATGCTTTATTTTTTTCTGGTTAAAGTCTTGTTTGTAATTTTGAAATGCGCATGAAAATCAATTTGTTTCTTTATTATAATTGGTAAATACGCATCGATATAGCATGTATAACGATAGGTTTAAAGGTATTTTTGTTTGGAAGCGAGTTCATTATTTTCAGAAAGGAAGTGCAAACATGATTAGTCAGTCAACGTTATTTTTATTCATACTACTTATTATAGGACTTATTGCTAAAAACCAATCGCTTACTGTAGCTATTGGAGTGTTATTCTTATTGAAATTTACGTTTTTAGGAGATAAAGTCTTTCCTTATCTACAAACGAAAGGGATTAACCTTGGTGTAACAGTCATTACAATAGCAGTGCTCGTACCGATTGCGACAGGGGAAATAGGCTTTAAACAACTCGGAGAAGCAGCGAAATCGTATTATGCATGGATTGCTTTAGCCTCAGGTGTGGCGGTCGCTTTGTTAGCGAAAGGCGGCGTACAATTATTGACGACGGACCCACATATTACAACCGCACTTGTTTTTGGGACAATTATAGCTGTAGCTTTATTTAATGGAGTCGCTGTAGGTCCATTAATTGGGGCTGGAATTGCCTATGCAGTTATGAGTATTATACAGATGTTTAAATAAGGAATTTTATAGTAATATAAAATTTTTGAATTCTTTCTGTTCACAAAAGTCAGATAATTGTTTATAATAGGATTAGAAACTTTGAAAAGTTACATAACAGCAGAGACTTTACACCAGATAAAATAAACACAACATAAAATAAAAACAACATAAAACAATTTTATAATGATATTGTTTTATGTTGTTTTTATCATAAACTCTTCGGAATTCATTTTCCTCACTAACTTGTTGTTCTGAGCGTGAGGATTCGGGGAGACATTCACGCTCATGCTTTCCATGTAAGCAATGGACAAAAAGAGGGGAACATCGCAATAAATTTGCATGAACGTGCATTTTGCTTGCCTAAAGAGTGAACGAGCGTTCATAATTTATAAGGGGAGCAAATAGATATAAGGAGCAAGGTTGGGAGAATTTTCAGGAAAAGGAGAGAATGTCATGACTGTTATTCGAGGTTTAGAAGGGGTAGTAGCAACAACATCATCTGTGAGCTCTATTATTGATGATACATTAACTTATGTTGGGTATAATATTGATGATTTAGCTGAGAATGCTACGTTCGAAGAAGTAGTGTACTTATTATGGCACCGCAAGCTTCCTAACGAAAAAGAACTAGCGGAATTTAGTGGAACAGTATCTGAATACTATAAGGTACCAGGTGAGGTTTTAACATATTTGAAACAAGTAGATTTAAAAATCGCGCACCCGATGTCGGTTTTACGAACTGCGATTTCCATGCTATCATTATATGATGAGAGCGCTGAAATAATGGATGGAAAGTCTAATTATTTGAAAGCGGTTAAATTACAGGCTCAAGTCGGAACTTTAATTGCGGCTTATGCAAGAATTCGCAAAGGTTTAGATGTTGTTGAGCCAAGAAAAGATCTATCATTAGCTGCAAACTTCTTGTACATGTTAAATGATCGTGAGCCAAATGAAGTTGAAATTGAGGCTTTTGATAAGGCACTTGTACTTCATGCCGATCATGAGTTAAACGCTTCTACATTTACTGCACGTGTTTGCGTAGCTACACTTTCAGATGTGTATTCTGGTATTACAGCAGCAATCGGTGCATTAAAAGGTCCTCTTCACGGCGGGGCAAATGAAAATGTAATGAAGATGTTAACTGAAATTGGCGAAGAAGAAAATGTAGAATCATATATTCATAATGCTCTTCAAAATAAAGTGAAAATTATGGGATTTGGTCATCGCGTATATGAGCATGGTGATCCACGCGCGAAACACTTACGCGAAATGTCTAAGAGATTATGCGTGCTTTTAGGAGAAGACAAATGGTATAATATGTCTATCAAAATTGAAGACATTGTAACAAAAGAAAAAGGTCTTCCACCAAATGTTGATTTCTATTCAGCTTCTGTATACCATTGTTTAGGAATTGACCATGACTTATTTACACCTATCTTTGCAATTAGCCGTATGTCAGGCTGGTTAGCTCATATTCTAGAACAATATGAAAACAACCGTTTAATCCGTCCGCGTGCTGATTATGATGGACCGACACATCAAGTGTACGTTCCGCTAGCGCAACGATAAGCGAAAAACACTATTTTGATAGTGAAAATACGCTTTCAAAAGTCTGATTTTTTTGGGAAGATGTAATGATTAGAATATTTAAATTTGACTAACGGTTTGAACTGAGGGGTTATTCCCTCAGTTTCATACATATGAAATTTCAAACATGGGGGTTATCACATTGACGACAGGTGAAAAAATTACTGTAACTAATGGTGTTATGAATGTACCAAACAATCCGATTATTCCATTTATCGAAGGAGATGGAATTGGTCCTGATATTTGGGCTGCAGCATCTCGCGTAATAGAAGCAGCAGTTGAAAAAGCTTATGATGGTGAGAAGAAAATCGTTTGGAAAGAAGTGCTTGCAGGGGAAAAAGCATTCAACCAAACAGGCGAGTGGTTACCAGAAGAGACTTTAAATTTAATTCGTGAATATTTAATCGCAATTAAAGGTCCACTTACAACTCCAGTTGGTGGTGGTATTCGTTCTCTAAACGTTGCGCTTCGTCAAGAATTAGATTTATATGTATGTCTACGTCCAGTTCGTTACTTTGAAGGTGTTCCTTCACCTGTAAAACGTCCGGAAGATACTGATATGGTTATTTTCCGTGAAAATACAGAAGACATTTACGCTGGAATTGAATATGCACAAGGTTCTCCAGAAGCAGAAAAAGTTCTTGCTTTCTTAAAAGAAGCAATGGGTGTTAATAAAATCCGCTTCCCAGAAACATCAGGGATTGGTATTAAACCAATTTCAGAGGAAGGGACAAAGCGTCTTGTTCGCGCTGCAATTCAATATGCAATTAACGAAAAACGCTCTTCTGTTACATTAGTTCATAAAGGAAACATTATGAAATTTACAGAAGGTGCTTTCAAAAACTGGGGTTACGAAGTAGCTGAACAAGAATTCGGCGACAAAGTATTTACTTGGGCTGAATATGATCGCATTGTTGAAAAAGATGGAAAAGATGCAGCGAATAAAGCGATGGCAGACGCAGAAGTGGCTGGGAAAATCATCGTAAAAGATTCTATTGCAGACATCTTCTTACAACAAATTTTAACTCGTCCACGTGAGTTTGATGTTGTTGCAACAATGAACTTAAACGGAGACTACATCTCTGATGCACTTGCTGCACAAGTAGGTGGAATTGGTATTGCACCTGGTGCAAACATTAACTATGTGACTGGACATGCTATCTTTGAAGCTACACATGGTACAGCTCCAAAATATGCAGGTTTAGATAAAGTAAACCCATCTTCAGTTCTTCTTTCTGGTGTATTATTATTAGAGCACTTAGGATGGAACGAAGCTGCGAATTTAGTAACTGATTCAGTTGAGAAAACAATTGAATCAAAAGTAGTAACTTATGATTTCGCACGCTTAATGGAAGGTGCAACAGAAGTGAAATGTTCTGAGTTCGCTAATGAACTTATTAAAAACATGGATGTAGCGATAATCAAAAACGCATAATTAAAGCGGGGGGTAAATTATGACAATCAAACGCAAGAAAGTTTCAGTCATCGGTGCAGGATTTACAGGAGCAACAACAGCATTCTTATTAGGACAAAAAGAACTTGCAGATGTTGTATTAGTGGACATTCCACAGCTGGAAAATCCAACAAAAGGGAAAGCGTTAGATATGTTAGAAGCGAGCCCAGTACAAGGTTTTGATGCTAACATTATTGGTACATCTGATTACGCAGATACTGCTGATTCTGACGTTGTCGTTATTACAGCAGGTATTGCGCGTAAGCCTGGTATGAGCCGTGATGACTTAGTAGCAACAAACTCTAAAATTATGAAAAGTATTACGCGCGACATTGCGAAACATTCACCAAATGCGATTATTCTTGTATTAACAAATCCAGTTGATGCAATGACATATTCTGTATTTAAAGAAGCAGGATTCCCGAAAGAGCGTGTTATCGGTCAATCGGGTGTATTAGATACAGCTCGTTTCCGTACATTTATTTCACAAGAGTTAAACCTTTCTGTGAAAGACATTACAGGATTTGTTCTTGGTGGACATGGTGACGATATGGTACCTCTTGTACGCTATTCCTATGCAGGTGGCATTCCGTTAGAAACATTAATTCCAAAAGAGCGTTTAGAAGCAATCGTAGAACGTACACGTAAAGGTGGCGGTGAGATTGTAGGCTTATTAGGAAACGGTAGTGCATATTACGCACCAGCAGCTTCTTTAGTTGAAATGACAGAAGCGATCTTGAAAGATCAACGCCGTGTATTACCAGCTATTGCGTACCTTGAAGGTGAATATGGTTATAGTGACCTTTACTTAGGGGTACCAGTAATTCTAGGTGGTAACGGAATTGAAAAAATTATTGAATTAGAACTTCTTGCAGATGAGAAAGAAGCGTTAGATCGCTCTGTAGAATCTGTACGTAACGTTATGAAAGTTCTTGTTTAATAATTAAATATAAGTGGAAAAAGATTCGGGGCCCCGAATCTTTTTCTACTATATATTGAAATGTTTTTTTGAAATAATATGAAAACGCTATCATTTGGTGTATCCTATAATGAAACTATAGACTTATACTATACATTGCCCTCATCACAGTAAATTTCGGATAAGGTATCGCTTTTAGTAGGATAATAAGGTGAAAAAATCGGAGGGGGTTGTAACATGTTAAAGAAAAAAGTTCAAATTGGTCGTAGGATGGATGAAATTACAGTAGGAGAGAAATTATCTATCACTGAAAAAATTGAGGATAAAGATTTGTTATTGTACTTAGGGTTAACGAATGATGCCAATCCATTATATATTCAGCATGATTACGCATCCCAAACTCCGTATGAAAAGCCGATTGTCCCAAGCATTATGCTAACGGGACTGATTACAACGGCGGTTACGAAATATTTACCAGGTCCAGGTAGTCATATTACTAGGAAGGACCTTACGTTCGTGAAACATGTTCACCATTATGAAACGTTACAAATCCACTTTGAAGTTGTGGCTGTTTCAGAGGAGGAACATACAATTGATATGCTTGTATTTGCTCATGATGAAAAAGGAGAAACTGTTGTAAAAGGTTCATTAACAGTAACACCACCTTTTAAATCTGTTTCCATTATGGAAAAAGCATTAGATAATTTTTAAAATATGAAAATATGAATAGCGCTAGCATACCTTTTATAAGGGGCTAGCGCTATTTTAGTTGAAAAATCCTTCTTTGAACCCTTCAGCAAATTCTGAACAACCTGTTTTAATCGTATCCCAGCTAGGTACGTTAAAAGTAAGGAAACATGTTACTACTAAAGTTAAAATAGGTAGTAATATTCGCATAATAGCCCCCTTTTATCGAATTTATTTATATATTTAAATTAATAATATGATTATTGGTAATTGAAGTCAATTAAGGGGGAGGTTTTTTTAGATGAAGTGGAAAAGAGAAGACGTTATCTTTGAAACGATAAGAGAAGCTGAAGTATGGGCCGATTCAATCGCAAATGAAATGTACGGGAAAGTATTTGATGGATATGAAACACCAGATTATAAAATAGCGTATGCTCTTTCGTTTTTCCTAGCGCAAAATCGAGAGTTTATAGTTCATACGGAAGAAGAGTTTAAAAAAGATAGATTCATCTATAAAGTTTGGATAGCGACCGGATAGAGGGAATGAAGTTACGATTGCTTTTATTTTCCGAAACTCTAGTACAAACGAGCTCCATGAATAGACAATTATATTGAGGGAGACCTTGTTTTCTAGTATGATGAGAATAACGGGGAAAATACTAGGATGAAGAAGGTTTCAAGTCTATAACTTGGAGGAAAAGAATGAACAATCGTATTTTAGTAGTTGATGATGAGGAATTTATCTTAACTTTAATTGAATTTAATTTACAACAAGCTGGGTTTGAAGTTATTACAGCAATGGATGGAGAAATGGCGCTTCAAAAAGCGACTACAGAACGCCCAGATTTAATTATATTAGATTTAATGCTTCCAAAAATGGATGGTATGGAAGTTTGTAAAGAATTACGATTGCAGCGTATTATGACGCCGATTTTAATGTTAACAGCAAAAGATGATGAATTTGATAAGGTGCTAGGTCTTGAGCTTGGGGCTGATGATTATATGACGAAGCCATTTAGTCCAAGGGAAGTTGTTGCTCGTGTGAAGGCGATTTTGCGCCGTACGAAATTACAGCAGGAAGAACAAGTTTCAGAATCGCCAGATGAAGAGAGCATCAAAATTGGAGAGCTTAAAATTTTACCGGAGTTTTATGAAGCGTACTTCCAAGGAAGGAAACTGGAATTAACACCGAAAGAATTTGAGTTACTTGTTTATCTTGCGAAAAATAAAAGTCGTGTATTAACTCGTGACCAATTATTAAGTGCTGTATGGAATTATGATTTTGCCGGTGATACAAGAATTGTTGATGTCCATATTAGCCATTTGCGCGATAAAATTGAACAAAATACGAAAAAACCGACGTACATTAAAACGATACGTGGTTTAGGTTATAAATTAGAGGAGCCAAAAGTGGATGAATAAGTTTCGTTCCAGGCTTCTTTTTACATTTGTTTCTCTTATCGTTTTTATTTTAGTTGGACTAGGTGTATTATTAGAAACTGTATTTGAAAACTACTATATAGATCATGCTAAAGAGAGAATGATAAAAGAGACACAGTATGTTGCGGTATTAGCAGAAGAGCAAGGGTTTGATGCTGTTTTAAAAAAGCCTTATGTATTTGAAAAGTTAGAAGAAAAAATACCAGCTTCTATTATATTTGTTGATGAAAAAAAGAAAGTTCAATATAGCGGAGGGCAACCATCTGCATTTAATCAAGAGATGATTAAAGAACTTTCTTCTGAAGCAGCAAAACAACGAAGTAAAGTGATTACGCAAGAAACAGATCAAAAGAATGAATTTTATCATGCGGTGTTCGTTCAAGATCTAGCAGGAAAACAAGGATATATTTTGGTGAAAAGTACAATTGAGCCATTGAAAGACGTACATCAAAAAACGTGGGGATTATTAATTATAGGATTTGTTATCGCTTGTCTCGTAGTCGTATTTTTAGGTATGAAAATTACGGGGCAATATATTAGGCCGATTGAATCGGTTACGAAAGTTGCCATTGAATTAGCGAAGGGAAATTATAAAGCACGCGCTTATGAAAGTCATTCGGATGAAACAGGGATGCTGAGTAAAGCGATTAATATTTTAGCTCGTAATTTACAAGAGATGACTCTTGAGCAGGAAATGCAACAGGATCGTCTGCATACGTTAATTGAAAATATGGGAAGTGGAATGATTTTAATTGATAGCCGCGGTTATATAAACCTTGTAAACCGTTCTTATAAGGAAACTTTCCACGTAACAGATGAAGAATATTTAGATCGCTTATATTATGAATCGTTTCATCATACAGAAATTATTGAGCTTGTGGAAGAAATCTTTATGACAGAAGTGAAAGTGCGTAAACAAATGTTATTGCCGCTTGGAATTGAGCGAAAGCATTTCGAAGTATATGGAGCGCCAATTATTGGGACGAACCATGAATGGAAAGGTATTGTTCTTGTGTTCCATGACATAACAGAGTTAAAGAAATTAGAACAAATGAGAAAAGACTTTTTAGCGAATGTTTCTCATGAACTAAAGACGCCAATTACTTCTATTAAAGGTTTTTCAGAAACGCTCTTGGATGGGGCTATGGATAATAAAAAATTCTGCGAACATTTCTTACATATTATTTTAAAAGAAAGTGAACGCATGCAAGGATTAATTGAAGATTTATTAGACTTGTCAAAGATCGAGCAACAAGGGTTTAAACTAAATATGGGGACCGTTGATATGAAGGAACTTCTTGAAGATATTCATATGGTGCTTGATAATAAAGCGGGAGAAAAAGAAATCTCTTTACAAGTGAATGCATTAAAACGTGTCTCTGTCATTGGGGATCCAGGTCGCTTGAAACAAATCTTTATTAATTTAATTAATAACGCGATTGTATACACACCGGCTGGAGGCGTTGTTTCTGTTGAATTGGCAGAAGATAAATATAATGCTTATATAAAAGTATCTGATACTGGAATTGGTATTAGTAAAGAGGAAATCCCACGTATTTTTGAACGCTTTTACCGAGTGGATAAAGCAAGAAGTAGAAATACGGGTGGAACGGGTCTTGGTTTATCAATTGTAAAACATTTAGTTGAAGCGCATCAAGGTACGATTACAGTGGATAGTGAGGTTGGGGAAGGAACAACATTTACAGTTGTTTTACCAAAATCAGCTACTGAAAAATAGGATGAAGGATATTTACAATATATTAACAATGGCTTAATTAAATATTAATAAAGCTCTGTTAATATAATATATGAAAACCCCTTCATCCAAGGAGTAATTTTGGACGAGAGTAGTTATGCTATTCTCGTCACTTCCCTTTATGCCAATGTAAGTCTGTTTATATATGATAGAAAAAAACCGTTATTTTTCTTCTCTCTATTAGTCATGTTAATATAGAGAGAGGACAGGAACGGTTTTTTTCTGTGGGAAAAATCGTTTCAAATATGTATGGGGAGGTTTGTAGTTTGGAAAAAAAAGTCGTATTAGTAGATGGTAATAATATCGCGTATCGTGCTTTCTTTGCACTACCGCTTTTAAATAACGACAAAGGTATACATACGAACGCAATTTATGGTTTTACAATGATGTTAATGAGGATACTAGAGGAAGAAAAACCGACGCATATGCTTGTGGCGTTTGATGCGGGGAAAACAACATTCCGTCATAAAACGTATAGTGATTACAAGGGAGGGCGTCAAAAGACTCCACCTGAGTTATCAGAGCAATTCCCGTTTATTCGTGAGGTGCTTGATGCATTCAATGTACCGCGTTATGAGCTGGAAAATTATGAAGCGGATGACATTATGGGAACGTTAGCGAAAGAAGCGAGTGAGCAAGGGTTTCATGTTAAAGTTATTTCAGGAGATAAAGATTTACTGCAACTTGTTTCAGATAATACACTCGTATGTATTCCTCGCAAAGGGATTACGGAAGTAGATGAATATACGAAAGAAGCTTTATTTGAGAAATATAGCTTATCACCAAAGCAAATTATCGATATGAAAGGTTTAATGGGAGACCAATCGGATAACATTCCAGGTGTACCAGGTGTTGGTGAGAAGACAGCCATTAAATTATTAACGCAATTTGAAACAGTAGAAGCAGTATATGAAAACTTAGATCAAGTGAGTGGAAAGAAATTAAAAGAAAAGTTAGAAGCGAATAAAGAACAAGCTCTTATGAGTAAAGAACTTGCGACTATTATTACAGACGCACCGATTACTGTGCATGTAGATGATATGGAATATAAAGGGTATGAACCAAGCGATTTGATTCCAATGTTCGAGAATTTAGGATTTACATCCCTTTTAAATAAGTTAGGTGTTACGCCGGAGGAAACGGCTCCAGCCGAATTAGATGATATTACATTTGATATTGTAGAAGAAGTTACAGAAGAAATGCTTCAGCAAGATAGTGCGCTTATTGTTGAAGTGCAAGAAGATAATTATCATAAAGCCGATATTCAAGGTTTTGGTATTCAAAATGAAAATGGTTGTTACTTCATTCCAGCCGATGTTGCTCTTAAATCGGATGCTTTTAAAGAGTGGCTTGCAAATGGAGAAATGAGAAAACATACATTTGATGCGAAGCGTGCTATCGTTGCTCTCAAGTGGAAAGGTGTAGATATTCAAGGGATTGACTTTGATTTATTAATTGCCGCTTATTTACTTGATCCAGCCGATACAGATAAAGATTTCCGTACTGTAGCGAAAATGAAAGAAACGCATGCCGTAAAATCTGACGAAGAAGTTTACGGGAAAGGTGCGAAGCGTGCTGTTCCGGAGCTAGAGGTAGTAGCGGAGCATGTAGCTCGTAAAGTGCATGTATTATATGATGTAAAGCAAACGTTTTTAGAAGAATTAAAAAAGAACGAGCAATATGAATTATTTACGGAATTAGAATTACCACTTGCACGTGTATTAGCTGATATGGAAGTGAAAGGTGTAAAAGTTGATACGGAGCGTCTTCGTAATATGGGAGAAGAACTTGCAGGTAGATTAAAGGAAATGGAACAGGAAATTTATAAGCTTGCGGGAACAGAATTTAATATTAATTCACCGAAGCAACTTGGGGTTATTCTGTTTGAGAATTTAAACTTACCAGTTATTAAAAAGACGAAAACAGGTTATTCTACGTCGGCGGATGTATTAGATAAACTTATGGATCGTCATGAAATTATTCCAAATATTTTACATTACCGTCAATTAGGAAAGCTAAATTCAACTTACATTGAAGGTTTATTGAAAGTCGTACATGAAGATTCATCTAAAATCCATACTCGTTTTAATCAAGTGTTAACGCAAACAGGTCGATTAAGTTCAACAGATCCGAACTTACAAAATATCCCGATTCGCTTAGAAGAAGGAAGAAAGATTCGTCAGGCATTCGTTCCATCAGAAGAAGGATGGATCATGTACGCGGCTGATTATTCACAAATCGAACTTCGTGTGCTTGCTCACATTGCAAATGATCCAGGGTTAGTTGAAGCGTTCCAACATGACATGGATATTCATACGAAAACAGCTATGGATGTATTTGGTGTTGGGAAAGACGAAGTAACATCTAACATGAGACGACAAGCAAAAGCTGTTAACTTCGGAATTGTGTATGGTATTAGTGATTATGGTCTTTCGCAAAACTTAGGAATTACAAGAAAAGCAGCAGCGGAATTTATTGAAAAGTATTTAGAAAGTTTCCCTGGTGTACAAGAATACATGGATGAAATCGTAAAAGATGCGAAACAAAAAGGATATGTGGTTACATTATTAAATCGTCGCCGTTATATTCCGGAAATTACGAGTCGTAATTTCAATTTACGTAGCTTTGCTGAGCGTACAGCTATGAATACACCAATTCAAGGTAGTGCGGCTGATATTATTAAAAAAGCGATGATTATTATGGCAGATCGTCTAGAAGAAGAAGGATTACAAGCGCGTCTTCTTCTGCAAGTACACGATGAATTGATATTTGAAGCACCAAAAGAAGAAATTGAAAAATTAGAGAAGCTTGTACCTGAAGTAATGGAGCATGCAATTGAACTAGCCGTTCCATTGAAAGTTGATTATTCTTACGGTCCAACTTGGTACGATGCGAAATAAGGACGTGATGAAATGCCGGAATTACCAGAGGTTGAAAACGTTAGACGGACGCTTGAAAATCTTGTAACAGGAAAAACGATTGAAGATGTCGTTATTACTTATCCCAAAATAGTAAAACGACCGGATGATGCAGAAATTTTTAAAGAAATGCTAAGAGGCGAGACAATTGAAAATATAAAGCGAAGAGGTAAGTTTTTGCTTTTGTATGTAACGAACTATGTAATTGTTTCACATTTGCGCATGGAAGGTAAGTTTTTACTTCATCAAGAGGATGAGCCGATTGATAAACATACGCACGTCCGTTTCTTATTTACAGATGGAACTGAATTACATTATAAAGATGTGAGAAAGTTTGGTACGATGCATCTCTTTAAGAAAGGTGAAGAGTTGAATCAAATGCCTCTTGCTGACTTAGGCCCGGAGCCATTTGATGCTGAATTGACACCGCAGTATTTACAAGAAAGATTGCAAAAAACAAATCGTAAAATAAAAGTCGTATTATTAGATCAGCGTCTTTTAGTAGGGCTTGGAAATATATATGTAGATGAAGTGTTATTCCGTTCTCAAATTCACCCAGAACGAGAAGCTGCATCTTTAACAGAAGAAGAAATAGAAAGAATTTACGAGGCGATTGTTACAACGCTGGGCGAAGCTGTTAAGCGAGGCGGAAGTACAATTAGAACGTATATTAATTCACAAGGACAAATTGGTTCGTTCCAGGAACTTCTAAATGTATATGGGAAAAAAGGAGAACCGTGTGTGACTTGCGGTACGCTATTAGAAAAAACAGTTGTTGGCGGAAGGGGAACACATTACTGCCCAATTTGCCAACCTAGAATATAGAAAAGGGATAACATCGGATAGGCATTTGTCATATACATAGAGCAGAGCTATGTATAAGGGAGGAGCTTACCGATGTACCTTTATTTATCTCTTATTTTATTAGCTTTTACATTAAGCTTAGATAGCTGTAGTGTAGGGCTAACATACGGGTTAAGGAGCGTAAGAATTCCACTAAGATCAATTATAATTATCGGGATCTGTTCAGCAGCTGTAATGCTCGTTTCCATGGGAATTGGACATATGATCGCGAAAATATTTTCACCTGTTATCGCAACGCGTATCGGCGGATTTGTTCTTATTGGAATAGGTATTTGGGTATTATATCAATTTTTTCGAAGTGATAAAAAAGAAGAACCGAAGCAAGAGGAAAAGGTTTGGAAACTAGAAATTGCTTCGCTAGGGTTAGTGATTCAAATTTTGCGGAAGCCGACTGTTGCAGATTTTGATAAATCAGGAACTATCTCTGCAGGAGAAGCGCTACTTCTCGGTATCGCTCTTTCTATAGATTCGTTTGGTGCTGGAATTGGTGCATCTTTATTAGGTTATGCACCCGCGATGATGGCGGTATTAGTCGCGGTTATGAGTTCTTTATTTTTATTTATTGGAATGAAGCTCGGTACGATTTTATCAAATATGAAATGGTTACAAAAATTTACATTCCTGCCTGGGGTATTACTCATTATTATTGGAATTTGGAAAATGTAAGTATGGGCGTGGAACATTAGTTTCGCGCCTTTAATATTGTGAGGAGGATTATTATGACAGTAGTAATTGGATTAACAGGAGGCATTGCAAGCGGAAAAAGTACGGTATCAGAAATGTTTCGTGAAATGAGTATACCGGTTATTGATGCAGATATTATTGCGCGAGAAGTTGTAGAACGAGGAAAATCGGCATATAACAAAATTGTAGAGGTGTTCGGAACGGAAGTGTTACAAAAAGATGGAGAGCTTGATCGACCAAAGCTTGGGAGTGTCGTTTTTTATAATGAAGAAAAACGATTGCAGTTAAACGAAATTGTTCATCCTGCGGTGCGTGAAGAAATGAATGCACAAAAGGAGATGTACATAAAAGAAAGTATGCAAGCGGTTGTGTTAGATATCCCTCTTTTGTTTGAAAGTAAATTAACAAATCTCGTTGATCGTGTTTTAGTTGTAGCAGTCACACCGAATACGCAATTGGAACGTTTAATGAAACGAAATAACTTTTCAGAAGAAGAAGCAACGGCTCGTATTCAATCTCAAATGCCATTAGAAGAAAAAGTAAAGAAGGCAGATGAGGTAATTTATAATGATGGCACAATTACTGGAACGAAAACACAATTAGCTTCTATTTTGAAAGAATGGAACATTATTGATTAAAAAATTGTGAAATTAATGAAAATGCTTAGTGACATATCTCTTTTTTGTGTTATACTATTATTGGGATTGGAGATAAATAGTATAACGCATTCAAGGGGGATAACATATTATGACTCGTGTGGCAATTAATGGATTTGGACGTATCGGGAGAATGGTATTTCGTCAAGCAATAAAAGAAAGCGCATTCAAAATTGTAGCAATAAATGCAAGCTATCCATCAGAAACGTTAGCGCATTTAATTAAATATGATACAGTTCATGGAAAGTTTGACGGAACAGTGGAAGCATTTGAAGATCACTTACTAGTTGATGGGAAAATGATTCGCCTTTTAAACAACCGCGATCCAAAGGAGTTGCCTTGGAAAGATCTAGGTGTTGAAGTTGTAATTGAAGCAACTGGTAAATTTAACTCTAAAGAAAAAGCAATTCTTCATGTTGAAGCTGGAGCGAAAAAAGTTATTTTAACAGCACCTGGTAAAAATGAAGATGTAACAATCGTAGTTGGTGTGAACGAAGACCAATTAGATATCACAAAGCATACTGTTATTTCAAATGCATCTTGTACAACAAACTGTTTAGCGCCTGTTGTAAAGGTGTTAGATGAGCAGTTCGGAATTGAAAACGGTTTAATGACAACTGTTCACGCTTATACAAATGACCAAAAAAATATTGATAACCCACATAAAGATTTAAGAAGAGCGCGTGCTTGCGGACAGTCCATCATTCCAACAACGACGGGTGCTGCAAAAGCGCTAGCAAAAGTTCTTCCACACTTAAACGGAAAACTTCATGGTATGGCACTTCGTGTACCAACACCAAACGTGTCTCTTGTTGATTTAGTAGTAGACGTAAAACGTGATGTAACAGTTGAAGATATTAATGAAGCATTCAAAACTGTTGCAAACGGTGCATTAAAAGGAATTGTAGAATTCAGCGAAGAGCCTTTAGTGTCTATCGATTTTAATACAAATACACACTCAGCTATTATTGATGGTTTGTCTACAATGGTAATGGGTGATCGTAAAGTGAAAGTACTTGCTTGGTATGATAACGAGTGGGGCTACTCTCGTCGTGTTGTAGATCTTGTAACGTTAGTTGTTGATGAATTAGCGAAACAAAAAAATGTGCAACATATTTAAGTGAACGAGAGAGGGCAAGTGAAAATTTGCCCTCTTTTTTATTTTTTTCTGAAAAGGAAAAAAATTATATAAGTATATTTTTAAATAGTGGACATACCACGAAACGTTGGGATTACTGTATTCGTGAATCATTAATTTTTTTTAGGGAAAAGTAAAGAGGAAAATATGACAGAAAATCGAAAAAACTGTTGTTGCAAAATGAAAATAAACAAAGTATACTAACACTCGTAAACTTAAGAGCTGAGGTACGTAGTCACTACTTAAAGGGTTAGGACCTCTCTGGACTAACTTTCCCCCGTGGTAGTGGAGCAAGCCAAATTGCAAATTAGTTTTCAATTCGAACAGTTAGAATAAATTTACAAGGGGGAACTGTAGAATGGATACTATGGATACGATGGGTCGTCACGTGATTGCTGAACTTTGGGATTGCGATTTCGACAAGCTTAATGACATGCCGTATATTGAACAATTATTTGTGGATGCAGCACTAAGAGCTGGTGCTGAAGTACGTGAGGTTGCTTTTCATAAATTTGCACCACAAGGTGTAAGTGGAGTAGTAATTATCTCGGAATCACATTTAACAATTCATAGCTTTCCGGAGCACGGTTACGCAAGTATTGATGTTTATACTTGTGGGGATCGTATTGATCCAAATGTTGCTGCAGAATATATTGCAGAAGGTTTAAACGCGAAAACGCGTGAGAGCATCGAGCTTCCTCGAGGCACTGGTAGCTTCGAAATTAAGCAGAGAGAAACAAAAGCTCTTTAAAAAAGAACATAATTGATTTAAAATGTAAAGAGGTGTATAATGCACCTCTTTTTTAGTTTATATAAAATAGGATCACGATATGTAATAACTTAGAGTGGTCATTATAGAAGAATGAGTTATATAATATTGTATATATATTTTCACATGTAGGTGAGTAGCGAAAGAATAAAGATTATAGTGTAAAGGAGTGAATGAATTGCGTTGTCCATCCTGTTTTCATAATGGAACAAGAGTGTTAGATTCGCGTCCGGTAGACGAGGGGCGCTCTATTCGAAGAAGAAGAGAGTGTGAAAGTTGTTTAAGTCGCTTTACGACATTTGAAAGAGTAGAAGAATCACCTCTTATCGTTGTTAAAAAAGAAGGAACACGAGAAGAGTTTAATAAAGAGAAAATTTTACGCGGTTTAATTAAAGCGTGTGAAAAAAGACCTGTATCTTTAAGGCAGTTAGAGGAAGTAACACAAAGTGTGGAGCGTGAACTTCGTAACTTAGGTATATCAGAAGTGAAAAGTGATATGATTGGTGAAATTGTTATGGAAGAACTTCGTGATATTGATGATGTTGCGTACGTACGTTTTGCTTCTGTGTATCGTCAATTTAAAGATTTAAATGTATTTATTGAAGAATTAAAAGATATACTGCAAAAAGAGAGAGAGTAGAAGGAATCTCTTTATATACTGTAAGTAAACGAGATAAGAGAGCTAGAAGCGGAAGCTAATAGCTCTTTTTCGCTAATAAATTATATAATAAAGATAGAACGAGTGAAATGTAGGCTAGATTGGATGAGAGAAAGGAAAAGCAAGAATGGAAAAACAGTCATGGATGGAGCTATTGCCGATTGATCGTTATAAAGTAAGTGCGAAAGGGTTGTTACATAATTACGACCGGAAAGTATTAACGATGTTGTATCAGCCGTTAATAGGTAGTAGAGCTTTTAGCTTATACATGACACTATGGGGAGAGTTAGAGCAAGATCGTGTGTTTGGAAAAGAGAATACACATCACTCCCTTATGGTGACTATGCAAATGCAACTTCCTGAAATATATGGGGAACGAGTAAAGTTAGAAGCGATTGGTCTTTTAAATGTATATATTAAGAAAGAAAAAGATATTCGGATGTTTATATATGAATTGCAACCACCTTTATCTCCGAAGCAGTTTTTTGATGATATTGTTTTAAGTATCTTTTTATATAATCGCTTGAGTCGGACAAAATACAACCAAGTAAAGCAATATTTCTTAGAAGAAGAATTCGATTTTGCTTCTTATGAAAATGTTACGCGCTCCTTCAACGATATATTTGATTCGTTTAACCCAGGTCAGTTTGAATATGCGCAAGAAGAACTGCGTATCCCGAAAACGACAATTATGCCAAGTAACGAGAATGGGGATGCTCCGAAAGTTTGGAACGATTTCTTTGATTTCTCGTTATTTGTAGACGGACTATCAGCCCTTGTTCCTAAAAAGGCGATTACAGATCAAGTGAGAGAATGTGTTATTACACTCGCTTATGTGTACGGTGTGGATGTGTTATCGATGCAAAATATCGTTCTTGGCGCAGTGACAGAAGTGCAAACAATTGATATCGAAAGGCTTCGGAAGGGAGCACGCGATTGGTATCAATTCGAAAATGGTCAAGCGTTACCTGTATTAAGTGAAAGAGTGCAACCTCATGCTGCTCGTACAATGAAAGAGAAAGAGCCATCTACGCAAGAAGAGATGCTAATGAAACAGTTAGAGGAAATCTCGCCAAAACAACTATTGAAAGAGATTTCAGGCGGTGCAGAGGCGACGAAAGCGGACTTGCAAATCGTTGAGGATGTAATGACAAATCAAAAGTTAACGCCAGGGGTTGTGAATGTACTTATTTATTACGTTATGCTACGCTCAGATATGAAGCTTGCTAAAACGTATGTCGAGAAGATTGCTGGACATTGGGCGCGAAAAAAGGTCGGTACAGTAGGCGAGGCGATGGCGCTAGCGAAAGAAGAGAATCGTCAATATCAAGAGTGGGCTGAGACGAAGAAAAAAGGTCGTACAGCGAAGAAAACAGTGCGAAAAGAAATGGTACCAGATTGGCTTAAAGAAGAGTCGAAAGAAGAAGAGAAAGAACCTGTAAAAAATGACGTAAGTGCGAAAAAAGATGCAAGTACGTTAGAAGATGAACGGAAACGATTAGAAGAAGTATTGAAAAAATATAAGCGTGATTAATAAAAGAAAATGAACGCTCTTTGAGGTGAGAAAATGGAGCATATTCAAAATTCATTTACGAAATTAATGGAAAATAAAAACTTTAAAAATAGATATGAAGTCTTAAAGGCAGAAGTGATGGCGCACCCTCGTGTGAAAGAATTTATAGACGAACATAAAGGTGAAGTAACGACTTCTATGATTGAACGAAGTCTTGTGAAGTTATATGAATATATTGGACAAAGTGTAGGGTGTGCGGATTGTCCAGATTTAGGGTCATGTAAAAATATGCTACAAGGATATGAGCCGAAGCTCGTCATTCAAGGTAAGATGATTGATATTCAATACGATCGTTGTATTAGAAAAGTAGCATATGATGAGAGAAAAAAATATGAAAAACTCGTTCAAAGTGTATATATGCCGGTTGACATTTTGCAGGCAACTATGGAAAATTTAGACCCTTCAGATTTAGATGCACGTATTGATGCAATAGGTGCAACGAATGAATTTTTAAACACATACGAACCAGGTAAAAAAGCACAAGGTTTATATTTGTACGGTAAATTTGGTGTAGGGAAAACGTATCTTTTAGGGGCAATTGCAAATGAGCTTGCGCGAAAGAAAATTAGTTCGATGCTCGTATACTTCCCTGAATTTTTACGTGAAATCAAAAGTTCGATTCAAGATAATTCGATTAGCGGAAAGATTGATGCTGTCAAACGTGTACAAGTATTAATGTTAGATGATATCGGGGCAGAAGCGATGTCAAGTTTTGTACGTGATGATGTACTCGGTGCAATCTTGCAATTCCGTATGTTGGAAAACTTACCGACGTTCTTTACATCTAACTTTGATTTCAAACAGTTGGAACATCATTTAACGTATACACAGCGCGGTGAAGCAGAAGAGATGAAAGCGGCCCGTATTATGGAACGAATTAAATATTTAGCGAAGCCAATCCCAATTGGCGGGAAAAATCGTCGTAATAAGTAAAGAGCGAGCTGAGAAGCTTGCTCTTTTTTATCCCGCTATTGGCGGGCAGTAAGACTCCCACCTCAAAATTCGGCTGTAAAGCAAAGAAGTTAGGTGGGAGCCCTGCTGCCCGTAAAAGCCCGATTGGTGCGGGCTAATAATCAGTGGAGGATGGACAAAACCTCCACTGATTAAAGTTTCACTTTATTTTAATCATTTTTTCAGAGTAGCTTGTATCATTTTTTTCTCCCTCCCTTAATATATATAAAATTAGCAAGCCATATCGAGTGGATGTTCTAACGATGGGAGATAGGTTTCTACTAAGAGTGAACTTCCATAGATCGGACTCTTATAGGATTTGTAACGTATAGATGCAATCCTTTAGAGCGGGGATAAAAGGGGGGACAAAAGTGATTGAAATTTGCTTCGAAGAAAAAAATGATGCTGTGTACGTATACAGACAACTAACGAAAAGAACAGAATCCTTATATAAGGAAACAAGTGTATATTTAAATGAACAAAAGGTTGTTATTCATATACCATTATGTGAATCAAATTATATTGAAAAGATTTTATTGCCAGTATTACTATATTTCATTATGAATGTGAAACAAAATGAATGGATTCATACCATTTTAAAGGAAAAGTTTTTTTATGAAGAACAAGAAGAGTGTCATCAAATATTGCATATGGCACATGAGATTTTAAAGGAAAGAAGAAAAGGAGTAGCTAGTGATTTAACACGTCAAAAATTTGAATCTTATATTGCGTCGTCTTTGAATGATTGGCTTTGTGATCCGCTCTCATTCTCGTTTTCATCATACGTTCGTTTTCGTCTTCGTACATATAGGGAAATGGTAACTAAGCTTGCTGAAGTTGCAATTGATGAGTATAAGATGGAGCAGGAATACCAAATATTCATTGAGACACTTCGCCAACAAGTAAGTAGCCGGAAATCACGTTTGTCCTGTGTACATCTTATTTTTGATGAAAGTTTTATTTTCTATGATGATAAAGGTAGGCGTTTAAAACAGGAGAAATTGGTTCAATATATAGATGAAGAATTATTAAAGAAACAGGATGTATATATCGATACGAAAGTAATTGCACCACTTCTTTCTATTTCGCCGAAAAAGATTTATTTATATACGAAAGAACAAGATCATAATATGATTATTACTTTGCGAAATGTATTTCAGGAACGAGTGCAACTACATGGATTACATGAATTTGAGCGCAATGTGAAAAATTTAAAAAATAAAGGTAACGCCCTTGATTTTCTAAGTTTTTGAGCATATAATTACCTACATAAATGAAATATATTGAAATGTCATGATGAGGACATGGGTAGTTTTCTACGATTTTCAGAGAGGGAAGCCTTAGGGTGTGAGCTTCCTAGTACGGGATAATTACTTACCACCTCTAAACTTTAGCAGTGAACGTTTTTCTAGTAATTGCTAACGGACAACACCGTTATGTTGAACTTGAGCAATTAACAATAAGGTTAATTGGAACAAGGGTGGAACCACGAATTCAACACTCGTCCCTTTTTATGGGATGAGTGTTTTTTATTTTGAAAAAAAAGAGGAGTGACCAGTGATGGCAGATGTAGTTAAAATTACTTTCCCTGATGGAGCTGTGAAGGAGTTTCCAAAAGGAGTAACAACTGAAGAAATCGCAGCTTCTATTAGCCCAGGCTTAAAGAAAAAAGCTGTGGCTGGAAAATTAAACGATGAGATGATCGATCTTGTTACACCAATCGAAGAAGATGGTGCAGTTTCTATTATTACATTAGATTCTGAAGATGGCTTATATATTTTACGCCACTCAACAGCTCACCTTTTAGCACAAGCGTTAAAACGTTTATATAAAGATGTTAAGCTTGAGCTTGGCATTGGTCCAGTAATCGAAAATGGCTTCTACTACGATATTGATATGGAAGAAGCAATTACAGTTGAAGACTTCAAAAAAATCGAAAAAGAAATGCAAAAAATCGTGAACGAAAACTTAGAAATCGTTCGTCATGAAGTGCCACGTGCAGAAGCACTTCGTCGCTTTGAAGAAATCGGCGATGAGTTAAAATTAGATTTAATTAACGATCTTCCAGAAGATGCAGTTATTTCAATCTATGAGCAAGGCGAATTCTTCGACCTTTGCCGTGGTGTTCACCTTCCATCTACAGGGAAGATTAAAGTGTTTAAATTATTAAGTGTTGCTGGTGCTTACTGGCGCGGCGATAGCAATAATAAAATGTTACAACGTATTTACGGTACTGGATTCGTTAAGAAAGCAGAATTAGATGAGCACTTACGTATGCTTGAAGAAGCGAAAGAGCGCGATCACCGTAAATTAGGTAAAGAGTTAAAACTATTTACTAATAGCCAAAAAGTAGGACAAGGTTTACCACTTTGGTTACCAAAAGGTGCAACAATTCGCCGTATTATCGAGCGTTACATCGTTGATAAAGAAGCAAGCTTAGGCTATGATCACGTATACACTCCAGTATTAGGAAGTAGAGAGCTTTATGAAACTTCTGGTCACTGGAACCATTACCGTGATGGCATGTTCCCATCAATGGAAATGGATAATGAAGAGTTAGTTCTTCGTCCAATGAACTGCCCTCACCATATGATGGTTTATAAAAACGATATTCACAGCTACCGTGAATTACCAATCCGTATTGCGGAACTTGGAACAATGCACCGCTATGAAATGTCTGGAGCATTATCTGGATTACAACGTGTACGCGGAATGACTTTAAATGATGCGCACATTTTCGTTCGTCCAGATCAAATTAAAGAAGAATTAAAACGTGTTGTAAACTTAACATTAGAAGTGTACAAAGATTTCGGTTTAGAAAACTATTCATTCCGTCTATCTTATCGTGACCCAGCAGATACTAAAAAGTATTATGCTGATGATGAGATGTGGGAAAAAGCACAAGGTATGTTAAAAGAAGCTATGGATGAAATGGGTCTTGATTACTATGAAGCTGAAGGTGAAGCGGCATTCTATGGTCCGAAACTTGACGTTCAAGTTCGTACTGCTCTTGGAAAAGACGAAACACTTTCAACTGTACAATTAGACTTCTTACTTCCAGAACGCTTTGAATTAACTTACGTTGGTGAAGACGGTAAACAACATCGTCCAGTTGTAATTCACCGTGGTGTTGTATCAACTATGGAACGTTTCGTAGCCTTCTTAATTGAAGAATACAAAGGTGCATTCCCAACTTGGTTAGCTCCAGTTCAGGCGCAAGTAATTCCAGTTTCTCCGCAAGTACATTTAGACTATGCGAAGAAAGTACAAGATGAATTACGACGTGCTGGTATCCGTGTTGAATTAGACACTCGTGAAGAGAAAATTGGTTACAAAATCCGTGAAGCACAAATGCAAAAGATTCCGTACATGCTTGTAGTAGGTGACAATGAAGTTACTGAAAATGGCGTTAACGTACGTAAATATGGTGAACAAAAATCAGAAACAATCGCATTAGATGCGTTTGTTGACATGATTAAGGTAGAAGGAAAACGATAAGAAAGAGCCGCGGTATACCGCGGCTTTTTTATGTATTATAAAAAAGGAAATTTAGAAAAAATAACCAAACAATACTTATCATAAAAAAGTATTGCAAGTATGCTGGTTGTTTGTTACAATATTTCTTGTTGTTAGTAAAACACATCGCGTCTTCTTGACAGACGTCATGTCCTATGATAAACTCATCAAGGATAATAGAATATGGTTTTGACAAGTAGAAGCACCCGCTTCTCACCTGATGGACGCATTCGCAGTTAGCAGGTAAATGTATTTCTTACTAAAGATATTACAAGTGTGGGTGCCGTGTGCCCGCACTTTTTTTGTTCGGGTTCTACAATTGCAAAACGTATTCTAAGAAAACCTTGGAGGTGGCTTACTATTAGCAAGGATATGATGATTAACGAGCAAATTCGTGCACGTGAAGTACGCTTAGTTGGCGCAAACGGCGATCAACTTGGAATCAAGTCTCGTAATGACGCTTTAGACTTAGCTGCAGGTCTTAATCTTGATTTAGTATTGGTTGCTCCAAATGCGAAACCACCAGTATGCCGCATTATGGACTACGGTAAATTCCGCTTTGAGCAACAGAAGAAAGAAAAAGAACAGCGCAAAAATCAAAAAGTAATTAGCATGAAAGAAGTTCGTTTAAGTCCAACAATTGATGAACATGACTTTAACACAAAACTTCGTAATGCTGTCAAGTTTTTAGAGAAAGGCGACAAGGTTAAAGCGTCAATTCGCTTTAAAGGACGTGCCATTACTCATAAAGAAATCGGTCAACGTGTTTTAGATCGCTTCTCAGAAGCTTGTGCTGAAGTTAGTACAATTGAATCTAAGCCTAAAATGGAAGGACGTAGTATGTTCTTAGTTTTAGCACCGAAAAACGATAAGTAATAGATAGAGGAGGAAATACCTATGCCTAAACAAAAAACTCATCGCGGCGCTGCAAAGCGTTTCAAAAAGACTGGATCTGGTAAACTGAAGCGTTCTCACGCTTACACAAGCCATTTATTCGCTAACAAATCTACAAAAGCTAAACGTAAACTACGTAAAGCTGGTGTAGTTAGCGCTGGTGACTTCAAACGCATTCGTCAAATGCTTGACAACTTAAAATAAGTTCGGCTGATATATAGAACAAACTAGGAGGTAATATTATGCCAAGAGTAAAAGGTG
The DNA here is from genome assembly GCF_008042285.1 of Bacillus sp. AR13-1. Lineage (NCBI taxonomy): Bacteria > Bacillati > Bacillota > Bacilli > Caryophanales > Bacillaceae > Bacillus > Bacillus sp. AR13-1. The sequence continues at coordinate 48,410 of NZ_QNUA01000005.1, read as the reverse complement.
GTACAGTTACTCGTCAACGTCGTAAAAAAGTTATAAAATTAGCAAAAGGTTACTACGGTTCTAAGAGTACATTATTTAAGGTTGCTAACCAACAGGTTATGAAATCTCTAATGTATGCATTCCGTGACCGTCGTCAAAAGAAACGTGACTTCCGTAAATTATGGATTACACGTATCAACGCAGCAGCTCGTATGAATGGTCTTTCTTACAGCCGCTTAATGCACGGTTTAAAAAATGCTGGCATCGAAGTTAACCGCAAGATGCTTGCTGACTTAGCTGTTCATGACGAAAAAGCTTTCGCTGAATTAGCAACAGTTGCAAAAAACAACATTAACTAATTGTTTAAAACCTTAGAAGATTTTCTTCTAAGGTTTTTTTGTTTGCATTTATTGTAAAATCCTCCACTTATTATCGTTATTTTTTGCTCAAGTATATTAAGATGTGCTTGTAAGAATTTTTGTAACGATAACGAGGAGACTTTTACATGAAAGTAGGAAAGATTAACGGATGTGTCGTTATCGATATGACAAAATCAATATAAAAGCTATAGCGATATAAAAGAATATATATATAAAGTCAGGAGAATCCTCCTGACTTTTTTTATTTGAACTCATTCGTGAGAAGTGCATCTTTCCTAGCAGAAACGACACTGCTATAATGGAAAGATGATATGGAACTTTCATCAAGTGAACAATATATGAGTGATGATTGAAACGTATTTGCAAATTAAGGACAAGCTATCTTTATAAAGATGTAGGTAGCTGACTTGTTAATAAGAAACGAAAAATAATAATGAACTTTGAGATGAAACAACATTGTTGCGGAAAATGCGATGTTGGAGGAGGACAATAGAATGGACTTACTACAACTATTTAAATTACAAAAAGAATTAGATGACCGTATTGTGAAAGAACATGACTTACAACCGAAAAAATTGTTAAAAGAAAAAATGTTAGCTCTTCTTGTAGAAATTGGAGAACTTGCAAATGAAACACGTTGTTTTAAATATTGGAGCAATAAACCAGCTTCAGAACGTGAAGTAATATTAGAAGAATACGTAGATGGTTTACATTTTATTTTATCAATCGGAATCGATTTAGGAATTGATAAAAACTTCTTATTCTATAAATGTGCGCAAACGAATAAAACACAAGTGGAAATTTTCTTAGACACATATGCGAAAGTAATTCGTTTTACAGATCAACCTTCTATTACGAACTATATTGAACTATTTACAAGCTATCTTCGCCTTGGACAAGCGCTTGAATTTGAACAAGATGAAATTGAAAAAGCATATTTAGATAAAAATGAAGTAAATCATCAGCGTCAAACACAAGGATACTAATTTAATTTTTGAATATTTCAATTTCCTTTTGTATAATAAAGTGACTGAAGAAAAAGGAGGGTGTTGGCAATGATAAAATTAGACGATACATTGACAATGCTAAAAGAATTAACAGACGCACGCGGTATTGCGGGTAACGAGCGCGAACCACGTGAAGTAATGAAGAAATATATTGAGCCGTTTGCAGATGAACTTTCTACTGACAATTTAGGAAGTTTAGTTGCGAAAAAAGTTGGGGAAGAAAACGGCCCGAAAATTATGGTTGCAGGTCATTTAGATGAAGTCGGCTTTATGATTACGCAAATTGATGACAAAGGCTTCCTTCGTTTCCAAACGGTGGGTGGCTGGTGGTCGCAAGTTATGCTTGCACAGCGCGTAACGATTGTAACGCGTAAAGGAGATGTAACAGGTGTAATTGGTTCAAAACCACCGCACATTTTACCTCCAGAAGCTCGTAAAAAGCCAGTTGAAATTAAAGACATGTTCATCGATATTGGTGCTTCTAGCCAAGAAGAAGCGATGGAGTGGGGCATACGACCAGGAGATCAAGTTGTACCGTACTTCGAATTCCAAGTGATGAAGAATGAAAAGATGTTACTTGCAAAAGCATGGGATAACCGAATTGGTTGTGCAATTGCAATTGACGTATTAAAACAATTAAAAGATGAAAAGCATCCAAACGTTGTATACGGCGTTGGTACTGTACAAGAAGAAGTTGGTCTTCGTGGTGCGAAAACATCTGCAAACTATATTAAGCCCGATATCGCATTCGCAGTAGATGTAGGTATTGCTGGGGATACACCAGGTGTAACGGCAAAAGAAGCGCAAAGTAAAATGGGCGATGGACCGCAGATCATTTTATATGATGCTTCTGTTATTGGTCATACAGGTTTACGTGATTTCGTAGTTGATGTTGCTGATGAATTACAAATTCCATACCAATATGATTCTGTAGCGGGCGGGGGAACGGATGCAGGAGCAATTCACATTTCTGTAAACGGTATTCCGTCTATGGCAATTACGATTGCGACACGCTACATTCATTCTCATGCAGCGATGTTACATCGTGATGATTATGAAAACGCAGTGAAGTTAATTGTAGAAGTTATTAAACGTCTTGATAAAGAGGCTGTACATAACATTACATTTAATTAATAGAAAAAAGCGAAGGATAACCTCCTTCGCTTTTTTCATTTTTAAAACGGTCTTTCTAATCCTGCTGCAGTATGAGCTCCTAAAATAATTAAGCGAGTTAATTGCATTGCCATGAAATGTGGGGTATAAATCATGCCTCTTTTTAACCATGACATAATCATTCCGATATGAGCGCCTGTAACATAACTAATAAGAATATCACGAGGGACCATAAGGTCTTCATCATCTGGCTGGGAAATAGATAGGCTTAATGTTAAATGTGTTTGAATTGTTTTCATCATTTTATAAGAATAGTTTCCAGCTGCCTTATCGCCGAGCATAACGTTATAGAAATTAGTATTGTCTGCGATATGCTCAAACAAAGCTAAAAAAGTTGGATGCGGTGAATCAAAAGTGAGCTGAAAATCTTCTTTATTTCGATTTTGTGGTTTAATTACTGCAGCTAGTTTTTCTAACATTTCTTCTATGCTTTTTTCTAATAAATCATATTTATCATGGTAATGGCTATAAAATGTAGCACGATTTACAGGAGCGTGTTCCGCGATATGTTGCACAGTTACATTTTCGAAGCCCTTTTCGCCTACTAAAGCGACAAAAGCATCCTGTATGAGTTGTCTCGTTCGTTTTACACGTGGATCATTTGTATTTTTAATAGACATTTTTACTTCACCTCGTTTAATTTTTTAACCTTAAACAACACATGTATAGTGTAATGTTGTTTAAACAACATATAGGTTTAAATTGTTGGTTGTAGATTCGGGATAATTATTTATAATTATAAACGATAGTCCTTTAGAAATCAGCACCGCTAGGATGCAGACAAAACATAGTTTGCGTCGTAAAAGGTGTGCTTTTTTTGTTTAAAGGTTAATATAATTAACAATTAAACAATATAAACACTAAGGATATAAATAGTTTAGAAAAAAATTATATGCGATATAAGGAGAGGAATGCAATGAATCAGTTTCGAAGAATGGTAATTATCAACATTATCACATTAATTGTATTAGTTGGCGGCGGTATTGGCGGTTATTACTATTACAATCAAACAGAAAACTATTTAAAAACAGAAAATGCAAAGATTGACGGGAAAGTAATCCCAATTGCATCACCAGCAGCAGGTAAATTAACAGACTGGAAAGCTGAAGTAGGAAAAAACTACAATGAGAACGATAAATTAGGTGCGGTTACTGTAGCAGGAGCAAATGGTGAGCAAACAGTAGATGTAACAATTCCACAAAATGCAACAGTTGTACAATCAAACGCAACAACTAATGCGTTCGTTGGGGCAGGTAGCCCAATTGCTTATGCATTTGATATGAACAATTTATGGGTAACAGCAAATATTGAAGAAACAAATATTGATGATGTTCAAAAAGGCCAAACAGTAGATGTGTATGTAGATGCATACCCAGATACAACGTTAACAGGAAAAGTAGAACAAGTTGGATTAACAACGGCGAATACATTCTCGATGTTACCATCAAGTAACTCAACAGCGAACTATACGAAAGTAAAGCAAGTTGTACCAGTTAAAATTTCTTTAGATCATAGTAAATCAGTAAATATTGTTCCTGGAATGAATGTGTCAGTTCGTATTCATAAGTAAGGGGGAGATGAGATGTCCTCAATTGCAATTGTAGGATATGCACTATTTTGTATAATCGTCTTCTTCCTTATAAATCGTCTTTTACGAAAGAAAAAAACGAATGTGGGAGAAGAACAAGTCCCAGCCGTAAGTAAGATAGAAGTAAGTCAAGCAGAAACAGTAGAGAAAGAACTTGAACAAAAACAAGAAACAGAAGCTTCTAACGTAGTGGAATTAGAAACAGGGAAGCAAGAGCAAGTAAAACAGGAAAAAGAAATGCTGAAGAGACAATTGCCGGTAGAGAATGTGAATGTAAAGGCAGTTGTAGCTGTACTAATTCTCGGTATGTTCGTTTCTATTTTAAACCAAACGATCATTAATGTTGCATTGCCTCCATTAATGAACGAATTTAACGTATCAACTTCAACAGCACAATGGTTAATTACAGGCTTCATGCTTGTAAACGGAATTTTAGTACCAATCAGTGCATTTTTAGTTTCACGATTTACGTATCGTAAATTATTCATAGCAGCAATGTTATTCTTCACTGTAGGATCTATCATTTGTGCTACATCAGGAAACTTTACAATGATGATGACGGGCCGCGTTATTCAAGCGGTTGGTGCGGGTATTTTAATGCCAGTTGGTATGAATATCTTCATGACATTATTCCCGCCTAATAAACGCGGAGCAGCTATGGGGTTACTTGGGGTAGCGATGATTTTAGCACCAGCTATCGGACCAACTGTAACAGGTTGGGTAATTGAAAACTATAGCTGGAACTTAATGTTCTATGGGATGTTTGTTATCGGTTTAATTATTACGTTCTTATCTTTTAAATTCTTTACACTAGCTCAGCCAGTGTCTAAAACAAAGTTAGATGTATTCGGTGTTATTAGTTCAAGTATTGGACTAGGTAGCTTACTGTACGGATTTAGTGAAGCTGGAAATAATGGCTGGACTAGTGCAGAAGTTGTTATAACACTTATCATCGGTGTCATTGGTTTAGCTGTATTTATTTGGAGAGAGTTAACAACAGACAATAAAATGCTTGATTTACAAGTGTTTAAATATCCGACGTTCACTTTCACATTAGTAATTAACGCGATTGTAACGATGGCCTTATTCGGAGGTATGTTATTACTTCCAGTATACTTGCAAAACATTCGCGGTTTTACACCGATGGAATCTGGTTTATTATTACTTCCAGGATCATTAATTATGGGGATCATGGGACCAGTTGCAGGTAAACTATTTGATAAGTATGGTATTCGTCCGTTAGCAATTGTCGGATTAGCCATTACAACATTTGCGACATATAAATTTACAACGTTATCGATGGATACACCGTATAGCGTTATTATGACGGATTATATTATACGCTCAATTGGTATGTCATTCATTATGATGCCAATTATGACAGCTGGTATGAATGCACTGCCGATGAAATTAATTTCTCACGGTACAGCAACGCAAAATACGTCAAGACAAGTAGCTGGTTCAATTGGAACAGCGATATTAATCACGCTTATGACGCAACAAACTACTGCTCACGTAGCGGATTACGGCAATATGTTAACAACGTCAAACCCGATTTTAGTTGATAAAGTACACGGTATGGGCCAAAGCTTAGCGGCATTAGCCGGATCAGCTCAAGCAGGAGATGCGATGAGTACACAACTATTATTCGGACAAATTTCAAAGCTATCTGCAATTAACGGTATTAACGATGCCTTCTTAATTGCAACAATATTAGCCGGTATTGCTTGGGTGTTATCGTTCTTCTTACCATCAGGCAATAAACCAAATAGAAAAGCAGGGAATTAATTTCCCTGCTTTTTTGTCTTTTTAAAGAGTGAGATATAAAAAATGATAACCAGCTACGGAGCACAGCCCTGTTATAAACAAAATTGTTCCCATAGCACGAATGCTGGATATTTGTCTTCCACTTATAATAGCTAATAGTCCAGCTAAAGAGAAGAAACACCAATATAAAGTTCCTGAAATTGGAACCATCCCCTCTAAATCTATTCCAAAACCTATACAAATGATAGGAACAACGATAAGCGATATGCTAATTAAACCAGCTATAACGATAAATGATTTTCGATATTTCATTCCGGCAGCAATTAAAAAAATGCCAACGATGCCTTCACATAATAACAAAATAGGGGCTAAGATAAGCCAAATAAATAAGTTGGTAGATTCCATATGTAATAACCCCTTAACGAATAAAAGATGAATCAGGCATGGACATGAGTTGATAGCAAATAGCTGCAAACAGTCCTATTGAGAAAATAATGAATCCCATGTTGCGTATACTCTTAATTTTTGAACGTACCCCATTCAATCCTGCTAATAAACCAGCTAGAGAGAAAAGTATCCAATATAGGACAGGTGGAATGTGGAGAACGGTCTCTCCATTGATCCCTTTGTTCAAAAAAATAAAAGGCATTATAACGAATGAAAAGCAAATAATCCCCATTAAGATAACAAGTAATTTCCGATATTTAATTCCTGTTACCATTAAAAAAATACCACCAGCAATCCCGCATAGTAAGAGAAGTGGCGTAAAAAGTATCCAAATAATACTGAACATATGTAAACTCCTTTAAGTGAATTAAGTTATATTTTACTACATGAGGTTTATTTTGGATATTATTAATAAATATGTATAAATTGATAGAAATGAGAAGCAACGATACGAATTAATAGATGTAGAGAACGTTAGAGAGGAGGGGACATATGAAAATTAAAGAAGAGAATGTTGCAATGCAACTACGGAAAAGGAACGAAAAAGCATTATATTTTATTATCGACCGGTACGGCGGACTTATAAAAAGTATTATTCAGAAGCATTTAGCCTCTTTTCAAGATGTACAAGAGGAATGCATGGATGATGTGTTATTGGCAATTTGGAATCATATTGAAAAGTATGATGAGGAGAAAAATACTTTAAAAAATTGGATTGCAGCTATTACAAAATATAAATCTATCGATTATGCGAGGAAATATGCGAAGACAGTAAACGAAAAAGGATTAGATCAAATAGGTGAAATAGCGGTACATACCGATACTACTAAAAATGAAATTAGTAATGATATGGAACATATATTAGATCATTTAAAGAAGAACGATAAAGAAATCTTTATGAAGCATTACGTTGAAGAAGACAGTGTAGAAGAGATTGCAGAGAAAATGGGGATGAAAACTTCTTTTATATACAATCGTCTGTCGAGAGGCCGGAAGAAGCTAAGGGCATTATTTTTACATAATCGAATGAAGTAAATAAGAAAAGGGGTGAAGGAAATGAAAGATCCGTATGAAATGTTAAATGATCTAAAAATTGATGAAAATGAATATAAAGAAGTTAACTTAACTCATATAGAGAAAAAGAAAATACAAAAGCGAATTAGCAAAAAGATAAGAAAGAACAAAGGTCATACGAAACGTAATATAGCTATTGTAACATCGGCTGCGGCATTATTTATTATGATGATGACTGTAGATATGAGAAGGATGATTGCGGATATACCGTTAATCGGAAGTAAAATGGAAGACTACGTAAACAGTAGAGGGGAACCTTTAAAAGAATATAAAACGACAATAGGACAAACAGTTTATGATAACGGTGTAGAAGTAAGGTTAGATGAAGTGATGATAGATGAAGGGCAGATTATTGTTAATAGTACGTTTAAGTCTAACAGTGTTAATCTGGGAGATATTTTTTTACCGTACCCAGATGTTTATATAAATGGAAAAGAGTTAAATGGTAGTGGTGGTGGAGGTAAACAAAGAGTAAATGATTATACATACACATTTTTTACTACTACAAATTTGAAAGATTCACAAATGAAGCCAATGGAATTGGATGGGGAACTAGATATACAAATTATATATAGAAGACTTATGCCGTTAAAAGATAAAACCTCAATAAAAGGAGAATGGGGCTTTTCCTTCAAAGCATCTGGAGACAAATTAAAAGCTGAAACGAAAACAATCCCAATCCATAAACATTTTAAATTAGAAAATGGTCAAAAAATAGAAGTGGAAGATTTAAAAGTTTCTCCTATATCTACGAAGTTGAATTATAAAATGTTGAATGGAACGAAATTAGAGGTGAAATTTATCGCGAAAGATCAAGATGGAAACGAGTTAATACCCGACTCAGGTCTTACATTATCGAAAAATAGTTATTGGCGATTTGAAAAACTAGAAGATAGTGTAACGAAAATTATTCTGACGCCTGTTCTAACTTCTGGTGAAGAGGGAGAAAAGAAAACGAATTACCGAAAAGTGTTAACGGAAGAAGAGTTTGAAGTTGTGATAAAAGAGTGAAAGAGGTATCGCGATGATACCTCTTTTTAACTCAAGAATGCCAACATATTATTCATAATATGAAATAACATAGCTGGAATAATGGATTTTGTTTTTTTACATAAAATAGCCATTAATAATCCCATGAAGAAAGTAATTACCATTACTCCAAGTGAGTATGTATGAGCGATACCGAAGAAGAAGCTTGTTATGATGGCTGCAATCCAAAATGGAAAGCGTTCTGAGAAGAAGCGAAGTATAAAACCACGGAAAATAAGCTCTTCAAAAATTGGTGTGAGTATAGCGAAGCCGAGAAGTAATAATATTTGATACTGCTTAAAAACGTCTAAGTTTAGTGCGGAAGATTGCTGCTTCGTTGCGTCTTGGAACACATAATTTAACAAGATGTAATTGAGTATAATGTTTATAGCGAAGAAAAGAAGTAAGTATACGTATGTACGCCATTCTTTAAGTACTTTAAAGTTAAAAGATTTTAGTAGTAATTTTTTTGCGGGTTCGAATTTGAAAATGAAGAATAACAACACGGCTAGTTGTAATATGATACTTGCAGTATTTGCAATAGATTCATACAGGGCAATTTGTTTTTTATCTGTAAGGCCGGCTGTATAAATTGTTAAGGGCATTGCGAGGAACACAGTAATAAGTCCGGTTCCGAAAAAAGCGAATAAAACGGAGCTAATAAATTGTCCCCATGACATAGAGTATTTCTGTTCATTAGAAAGTTGTGTAGCGGGTTGCATTTGTAAAACCACCTCTTTATATTTGTATATTTAATTATAAAGTATTTTGCTTTTGAGTGTAACATTTAAATATTACATACAAAGGTGTATTTTTCGCAAAATAATAAAAGAGGTATCACCCTATAGTGATGCCTCTTTCTCATTGATAACTATGTTCTGCCTTGTCATTCAATTTCTTTTGCTCTATTTGTAATTCACGCTCTACCAATCGGTCTAATTGCTGAATTGCTTTCAATGCTTTTTCATAAGAAATCGTTCTATAATGATGCGCTCCGCCCGGTTCTTCATCTGCTTCGTCTGCCCATTTAATAATGTTTTGAAGAGATGTTCTTTCAATTTCTTGCTGTACTAAGAAAGAATCTGTATGAAGAAGAATCGCAATAGAAATTTCTTTTGCTAGTTTAGGATGTTCTCCTAATCTAATAAGCAATTTATGAGATCTTTCTGCCCCTTTAATCGCATGTATATCATTCTTTTTATACAAGTCATAGTCCCATTCGCCGCCCGTGTACCACGTATGATGTCCGATATCATGAAGGAAGCCAGCCTTTGTCGCAGCATCGACTGAGGCGTGATGCTTTTTGGCTAAGTGAAACGCATGATAAGCGACAGCAATCGCGTGGACCATTCCAGAACGGTTTACATATTTTTGCGTAATGTGATGTTTAAAAATTTGTTCAAGCGTAATACGGTGCATAAAACATTCACTCCTTTTATCCAATGATGTATATGAAGAAAAATCGATCGGTTTAAATGTATTTTGAACATTGTACTCCATCGGGGTAGCGTTAGTAAAGTAGAAATGTTTAGGAGAAGAAAAATTTTATAGACATAAAAGGTCACCTTAGTTTTTTTTCTAAGGTGACCTTTTATTGCTTATTTTTTTAATCCTTGCTCCAGTGTTCCTAACATTTCGTGTTTTTCATTTTCATCAGCATTTTTCCAAATGACTTCGAATAAAACGCCAAGACCTGGAAGCATTTTTTCTTCACCGCTTTGAATTGCATCGACAATCGTTTCTTGTAATTGGTCTTGTGAATTTCCAGATACATTCGCTAATACCGCGCCGCGTAAATTAAAACTCATTATCTTCACCTCTTCTTCAGAATTGAAACTGACGTTAGTTTTTGTTCTTTTTTATGTAAATATGTATGAAAAATAGGCTATAATGATAAGACAAGAAGAGAGGGAAATACATATTATGAAAAACATTGATTCAGTACAAAACCCGCGTGTGAAGCAGTGGAAAAAGCTGCAGACGAAAAAAGAGCGCGATAACAAAGCTTTATTTTTTGTAGAAGGATTCCATTTAGTAGAGGAAGCGTTAAAGGCAGGAGTTGTAACAGAACTTATCGTTTCAGATCAGACAGATCTTCCGAAAGATTGGACAGTTAATGATGTTGAAATGTATATTGTGCCTGAAGCAATTGTAAAAGTACTCCGCGAAACAGAAACAACGCAAGGTGTATTTGCTGTTTGTGAGAAACATGAGAAAGAAGTAGCTCTTACTGATGGGAAATTTCTTTTATTAGACGGCCTTCAAGACCCAGGTAATTTGGGAACGATTATTCGTACAGCGGATGCAGCTGGTATTCATGCCGTTGTGCTTGGAGAAGGGTGCGTTGATGTTTATAATAGTAAAGTACTACGATCTACACAAGGTTCTATTTTCCACTTACCGGTTGTAAAAGGGAACTTAGAAGAATGGGTAGACAAGTTAAAAGAAAATAACGTCCCTGTATATGGAACAGCTCTTGAAAATGGAGTTCCATTTGGTGAAGTAACCCCGGCTGGAAGTTTTGCATTAATTGTAGGGAATGAAGGAAGCGGCGTACGCCAAGAAATTCTGGCGAAAAGTGATCAAAACTTGTATATTCCGATTTACGGCGGGGCAGAATCATTAAATGTTGCGGTTGCAGCAGGGATTTTAACGTATTATTTACAAAGCCCAGTTGCGAATCGATAAAAAACTTCTTATAATAAGTTGAAGTACATGTTCATAAAAAAGTGGTGAAATGAGTATCGAACTTTTTTGAACATATAATAAAAGTATATTAATGAAAAACGTTGATAGAGAAGAGTAGCTTACAAAATCGCCATATAGGGAGAGAGTGCCGTAGACTGAAAGCATTCTTATGGTAGATGGAAGTGAATTCACCTCTGGAGTTGGCGCCAGGACCATTTATATGTAAAGGCGTTCCGGTCAGAATTGATCGTTATAACTAATGAGTGGGCAGACTTGTTCTGTCAATTTAGGGTGGTACCGCGAATTTACCTCGTCCCTTTTTGGGAGCGGGGTTTTTTTATTTTTAAAATTAGGAGGGTTCCAAATGGAAGCACGTTTAAAAGAGCTAAAGCAAAAAGCGTTAGAGCTTATTGAAGAAGCGAAAGAGCTAAAGGGCTTAAACGACGTACGCGTAGCGTATTTAGGGAAAAAAGGTCCAATTACAGAAGTATTACGCGGCATGGGAAAATTATCAGCAGAAGAGCGTCCACGTATGGGAGCATTAGTAAATGAAGTACGTGAAGCGATTCAAACGCGTCTAGAAGACAAAATTGGCAACTTAGAAAAAGCAGTAATTGAGGCGAAATTAGCTACTGAAACAATTGATGTTACACTGCCAGGTCGTCCTGTTGAAACAGGTTGTCACCATCCGTTAACAGCAGTTGTTGAACAAATTGAAGATGTATTCATCGGTATGGGTTATGAAGTAGCTGAAGGGACGGAAGTAGAAAAAGACTACTACAACTTCGAAGCATTAAACTTACCGAAAGATCACCCAGCGCGTGATATGCAAGATACATTCTACATTACAGAAGAAACGTTACTACGTACACATACATCTTCTGTGCAAGCACGTACGATGGAAAAGAATAAAGAAAAAGGACCGATTAAAATTATTTGTCCTGGTAAAGTGTATCGCCGCGATGACGATGATGCGACGCATTCACACCAATTCATGCAAATTGAAGGTCTTGTAATTGATAAAAACATTCGCATGAGTGACTTAAAAGGTACACTGCAAGTATTCGTGAAAAAGATGTTCGGTGAAGATCGTGAAATCCGTCTTCGTCCAAGTTTCTTCCCATTCACAGAGCCGTCTGTAGAGATGGATATTTCTTGTATGATGTGTCACGGTAAAGGTTGTGGCACTTGTAAAGGGACTGGCTGGATCGAAATTTTAGGAGCAGGTATGGTTCACCCGAACGTACTTGAAATGGCTGGTTATGATTCAAAAGAATATCAAGGTTTCGCATTCGGTATGGGCGCAGAGCGTATCGCAATGTTGAAATACGGCGTAGATGACATTCGTCATTTCTATACAAATGATGTACGTTTCTTACAACAATTCAAACGAGCGTAAGGGAAGGAGAGGATAAATATGTTCGTATCATATCGTTGGTTACAAGAGTATGTAGATATTAAAGATGTAACAGCACAAGAACTAGCAGACAAAATCACGAAAAGTGGTATTGAAGTAGAAGGTGTTGAAGTATTAAATAAAGGTGTAAAAGGTGTTGTAGTTGGTCACGTATTAGAATGTGAAAAACACCCAGAAGCTGATAAATTAAGCAAATGCTTAATCGATATCGGTGAAGAAGAGCCGGTTCAAATTATTTGTGGAGCTGCTAACATTGCAAAAGGTTTAAAAGTACCAGTTGCAAAAGTTGGCGCTGTACTTCCTGGTAACTTCAAAATTAAAAAAGCAAAACTACGCGGGGAAGCTTCTCACGGTATGGTTTGTGCTCTTCAAGAGCTTGGTATTGATGGGAAATTCGTTGCGAAAGAATATGCAGACGGTATCTTCATCTTCCCAAGTGATGCTGAAGTTGGTGCAGATGCACTTGAAATTTTAAATTTAAATGATGAAGTACTTGAGCTTGGTTTAACACCAAACCGTGCAGATTGCTTAAACATGTTAGGTGTTGCATATGAAGTAGCTGCTATTTACGGCCGTGAAGTAAAACTTCCAGCTATCGACTTACAAGAAACAGCAGAAAAAACTTCTGATTACATTTCTGTAAGTGTAGAAGCGAAAGAAGAAAACCCATTATATATTGCAAAAATGGTTAAAAACGTAAAGATTGGTCCATCACCAATGTGGATGCAAACTCGTCTTATGGCAGCTGGCATTCGTCCAATTAGTAATGTAGTTGATATTACAAACTACATTTTAATGGAATACGGTCAACCGTTACATGCATTCGATTACGATAAATTAGGTTCAAAAGAAATTGTTGTTCGTCTTGCAAAAGAAGGCGAAAAGATTCAAACATTAGATGCTCAAGAACGTACGTTACAAAGCCACCATCTTGTAATTACAAATGGCACAAAAGCGTTAGCTGTTGCTGGTGTAATGGGCGGAGCGGATTCTGAAGTTGATAGCGAGACAGTAAACGTTCTAATTGAGTCTGCATACTTTACAGGTCAAACAGTGCGCCGTACATCAAAAGACTTAGGTCTTCGTAGCGAATCAAGTGCACGTTTTGAAAAGGGAATCGACCCAACACGTACATTTGAAGCAATTCAACATGCAGCTGCTTTAATGGCAAAATACGCTGGTGGAGAAGCACTTGAAGGTGTAGTAGAAGCTGATAACTTACAAGTACAAGAACGTACAGTATCTGTTACAGCTGAAAAAGTAAACCGTGTATTAGGTACAGATATTTCTGCGAGTGAAATGGGTACAATGTTCACAAACCTGAAATTCCCATTCACAGAAGTAGAAGGAACATTCCATGTAAATGTACCAGCACGTCGCCCTGACATTACAATTTCAGAAGACTTAGTAGAAGAAGTAGGTCGTCTGTATGGTTATGATCACATTCCAGTTACATTACCATCTGGAACAATGACACGTGGTAAATTAACATCAGCACAAACGAAACGTCGTAAAGTACGCCGCTTCCTAGAAGGTGCTGGTTTATATGAAGCAATCACATATTCATTAACAAGCGCTGACAAAGCGAAACAATATATGGTTGAGCCGAACGAAAAAGCTCCTGTCAATCTTGCGCTTCCAATGAGCGAAGAGCGTAGCCAACTTCGTTTAAGCTTAGTGCCACAATTGTTAGAAGCAGTTTCATACAATGTTGCACGTAAAAACGACAGCGTTGCATTATATGAAGTAGGTTCTATCTTCTTACCAACAGAAGCAGGAGAACTTCCGAAAGAAGAACAACATCTTGCAGGTGTTATGACAGGTCTTGCTCTTCACCATGCATGGCAAGGTGAGAAGAAAGTTGTAGACTTCTTCGTTGTTAAAGGTGTATTAGAAGGATTATTCGACGTACTTGGCGTGGCAAATCAAATCACTTATGCACCAGCAAAACGTGAAGGTATGCACCCAGGCCGTACAGCTGACATCGTATTAGATGGTGAAGCAATCGGATTCATCGGTCAATTGCACCCGGAAACAGAAAAACAATTAGATGTGAAAAATACATTCGTATTCGAATTATCTCTTGCAAAAGTATTCGGTGCAGACGCTGAGGAAACTTACTACTTAGCAATTCCACGTTTCCCATCTATGACACGTGATATGGCTGTTGTAGTAACAACAGAAACAAAAGCTGGTGAAATGAAGCAAGTCATTGCTGAAGCTGGCGGAGAACTTCTGAAAGACGTAGCACTATTCGACTTATACGAAGGTGAAAAAATGGAAGAAGGCAAGAAATCACTTGCATTCTCTATGAACTACTTCGATGCAGAACGTACATTAACAGACGAAGAAGTAACAGAAGCGCATAACCGTGTATTAACAGCGGTAGAAGAGAAATTTGGTGCGGAGTTACGTAAGTAAAAAAAATTGCCGGATTAATTCCGGCAATTTTTTTATGGCACGATTGTCGGAAAATGTCGGTAAGTCGATATATTATAAAAATCGCTGATATATTTTCTGGCATCTTGCATCTTTCTCTCGAATGTAGTACATTAATTTTAGTTTAACAAAATGAAAGACGATGATAAGGAAAAGTAGTATATACTATAATCCAAAGCGAGTCAGGGACGGTGAGAGCCTGATGAGGCGGTATATGTGAAGAACACCTTGGAGTTGCTAACCGAAATTGAAGCTTGTATTCAAGAGTAGACTTAGACGGGAATCCGGCCTGTTACAAACCGGGAAGTATGTATTACATACGAGTTAAAGTTGGTCTTTATGACAAATTGGGTGGTACCGCGAAGTTTAACCTTTCGTCCCTTTATGGATGAAAGGTTTTTTTGTATTTAAATATATGAGTAAAGGAGAATTTTACTATGGAAAACACATTAGTAAAAAGTCTGTATAGAGATACAGATAAATACGCAGATCAAACAGTACAAGTATCAGGTTGGATTCGTAACTTACGTGATTCAAAAGCATTTGGTTTCATCGAATTAAACGACGGTAGCTTCTTCAAAGGTGTTCAAATCGTTTTCGATACAGAATTAGAGAACTTCAAAGAAATTGCAAAGCTTCCACTAAGCTCTTCAGTTAAAGTAGAAGGTAAAGTAATTGCAACACCTGGAGCGAAGCAACCATTTGAAATTAAAGCAGAAAAAATTGATATCGAGGGCTTATCAGATTCTGATTACCCACTTCAAAAGAAGCGTCATACGTTTGAATACTTACGTACAATCGCTCACTTACGTCCAAGAACAAACGCATTCTCAGCAACATTCCGCGTGCGTTCTATCGCAGCATTTGCAATTCACCAATTCTTCCAAGAGCGTGGATTTGTACATGTTCACACACCAATTATTACTGGTAGTGATACAGAAGGTGCAGGCGAAATGTTCCGCGTAACAACGCAAGATTTAAACAACGTAGCAAAAGGTGAAGACGGACAAGTTGACGAATCAAAAGACTTCTTCGCTAAAGAAACAAACTTAACAGTAAGTGGACAGCTGAACGCTGAAGCTTATGCATTAGCATTCCGTGATGTGTACACATTCGGACCTACATTCCGTGCGGAAAACTCAAACACAACTCGTCACGCAGCGGAGTTCTGGATGGTTGAGCCTGAGATTGCATTCGCTGAGTTAGGCGATGTAATGGATCTTACAGAAGATATGCTGAAATATGCAATGAAATACGTACTAGAGCATGCACCAGAAGAAATGGACTTCTTCAACAGCTTCGTTGATAAAACAGTTCTAGAGCGCATGAACAATGTGATTAACTCTGACTTCGGTCGTATCACTTATACAGAAGCAATTAAAGTACTTCAAGAATCAGGTGCTGACTTTAAATACCCAGTAGAATGGGGTATTGACTTACAAACAGAGCACGAAAGATACTTATCAGAAGAAATCTTTAAACGCCCTGTATTCGTAACGGACTATCCGAAAGACATTAAAGCATTCTACATGCGTATGAACGAAGATGGTAAAACAGTAGCAGCTACTGACCTTCTAGTTCCTGGCATCGGCGAATTAATCGGCGGAAGTCAACGTGAAGAAAGAATGGACGTTTTAGTAGACAGAATTAAAGAACTAGGTATGAACGAAGAGGACTACTGGTGGTACTTAGAACTTAGAAAATACGGCGGTACAAAACACGCTGGATTCGGTCTAGGTTTCGAGCGCTTCCTAATGTACATCACTGGTATGGCTAACATCCGTGACGTAATTCCATTCCCAAGAACTCCAGGTTCTTCTGAGTTTTAAGATATCAAAAAAGCGAGAGCAGTTGCTCTCGCTTTTTTTGTTTGGAAAAATGTTGTTCATAGGTTCGTTCATATCTCACATATAGTAAAACGAATGAAATATTTATGGGCAAGGGAAAGGGGTTTTGGCTCGATGGGGGAGATTCCAAGTCATACAAAGTGGACACTGCATGACAAGTATGTGGTGATTACTGGTGCAACAAGTGGTATTGGATTAGCGGCAGCTAAGGCATTTACAGAGCGCGGTGCCAAACTAGGAATCATTGCACGTAACGAGGAAAAAGCGAATGCTGCTATTGCTCAAATTAAGGATGTAACGAATGGGGATGTGATGATAGATCTATTTTTAGCTGATATGGCTTCCCAACAATCTATACGCCGGGTAGCTACTGATATTTTGGAAAGGTGTCCGAGAATAGATATATTAGTGAATAATGCTGGTGCTTTATTTCAAACAAGGCAGCTTACAGAGGACGATTTGGAGATGACTTGGGCGGTTAACCATTTAGGTCCATTCCTAATCACTAATTTGCTGTTGGAGCGTTTAAAAGAAAGTGCTCCTGCTCGTGTTATCACCACCGCATCTCACGGTCACAAAATGGCTAAAAAGGGAATTGATTTCGGTGATTTAGATGCAGAACAACTTTATCGTGGTGTTAAGAAATTTATGGGTGGTCCTACAATGCGTTATGCTCAATCAAAACTAGCAAATATTTTATTTACCGCTGAATTGGCAAAGAGGTTGGAGGGGACGGGTGTTAGTGCATACAGCTTCGATCCAGGGCTAGTGGCTACGAATTTCAACCAGGACAATGGTCTAGTTGCTCGCTTAACTATGGCAGCAATGAAACCTTTCTCTCGTACACCCGAGAAAGGTGCTGAAACTCTAATATGGCTAGCAGAATCAACTGAATTTACTGATCATAGTGGTTATTACTATGCCGATAAGCAAATAGGAAAAATGTCTGAAGCTGCCTTGGATAAGGATGCCGCAAAACGTCTATGGGACATTAGTGAAAAACAGACAGGAGGATAAAAGAGTAGCCAGTATATGTTCAGATGGTTATGCTGAATAGTTTTTTACTCTTAAGTGAAAAGTAATCTTGGGGGTGATTGTAATGAGTAAGAAAGTGAAAACAGACCATTCTAGATCAAGCTTAGGTTCTCCGGAAGTGGAAGGACAAGGAACGACTACGCATGAAACGGGTTCTTATAAAGTACCTTCATCAAATAAGAAGCAGAAACGAAGTTAAACATAAAAAGGGAGTCATGGAGACTCTCTTTTTTAGGTGAATAGTAAATGAATATATATCAGTCTAAATTTAAATATATAGATATATAGAATAAGTGCGGCGAAAATAGGAACGTGTGAGATCCTATTTATCCATTTTTCATTCATAAAAGGCGAAAAGAATTCAATTCTTTTCGCCTTGTTTAGTTCATCCATATCCTGTCGATACTAAAAAGTAGTTATTTTTTCAGTAACCGAAACGCCTTCTCTGTATTAGCAAAATGCACTTTCACAAATTCAGGTAGTCTTTCTTTACCGACTTTTTGAATTAATTTAGCAGCGGCAATATCAACTTGTTTACCAGCACCTTTCGGAAGTTGCATACCAGCTTTTTTGCTTAGTTCGTCAAATTGTTTTACAAATGAGTAACGAGCTAAAATGGAAGCGGCGGCTACTGCTAAATGGACACTTTCACCTTTTGTAGCGAAGTAAACATTTTCACGCTGTACCTGTTTTTGTTTCGCTAAATATTTATAGTATGTATCAGGCTGTGTAAATTGGTCGATTAAGATACCCTCAGGTGTTGTAGGTGCAATTTTAGCCAATAAGTTTGTGATGGCTTTGTTATGCAGTAAAGCTTTTAGTTTACCTTGGTTGTTTCCTTTATCAAATAGCTCGTTATATTTTTCATTATGAAGAACGAGGGAGCTGTAAGGAACAACGTGAAGGAGTTGTTTTGCAATCTCAGCAATTTGAGCATCATTTAAGTTTTTGGAGTCTTTTACACCAAGTTCTTTTAAAAGTGGAATTTGCTTTGCATCCACATATACAGCAACTACTGTCATCGGTCCGAAGTAATCACCAGTACCTACTTCGTCTGATCCTAGAATAGACATTGTGCCGATGGAAACGGGCGGCGCATAACGATGTGAATTGACCGATTTTTTTACAGCTGATTTTGGTGTTTGAGAGACAGTTTGCCAACGAGAAGCTTCTGCTTCAGCACGTCCACCCTGAAACATCACTTTTCCTGATTTATAAGCTGTAATTGTGCAAGATTGAACTTTTGCCATAAAGATACCGCCTTGCGGAATTTTGGGGCTAAGTGCTTGTTTGTATTGTTGTTTCATGTCTTCAATTACTGTAGAACTTGTTTGTATTACGATAGAATTTGACAAAATGGTCGCTCCTTTTTTATGTTGTTATTTTTATCATATCGGATTGTTCTTTCTGTTTCCATATTATGATGGTTCATGGTATGATAAACTTTAGGATTCTGTACGTGATTGGAGGCCGGTGAGTTGTCACAACAAAAGGGAAATAAAAGTCGAATTAATGTAGAAATATATGGCCAACAGTATTCAGTTGTTGGCGATGAAAGTACAAGTCATATCCGCATGGTAGCAGCGATTGTGGATGATAAAATGCGCGAACTCAATGCCAAGAATCCTTCGCTTGATACGAGTAGACTAGCGGTATTGACGGCGGTAAACGTCATACACGATTACATAAAATTAAAAGAAGAACATGAGAAATTGAAAGAAAGTATGACACAAAAAGGAATTGAATAAACATGATTGATATTATTATCATTTTATTGCTTGTTATGGGATTCTTCCTCGGTTTACGCAGAGGATTTATTTTGCAACTTGTAAAGTTAACAAGCTTTATTATCGCATACCTCGTTGCATACTGGTATTGTAAAGATTTAGCGCCAGCACTTGCGAAAATTATTCCGTATCCATTTGATAAGAATGTTTCTGTTCCAGAATGGATAGATGCGAATAATATTGAGGGTGTCTTCTATCAAGCAATTGCGTTTATCGTATTATTTATTATTACAAAAATCGCACTTTCACTACTTGGTAATTTACTGAATATGTTTGCAGAAATCCCAGTTTTAAAGCAAGTCAATGCGGTTGCTGGGGCACTTCTTGGCTTTTTAGAAGTGTATATCATTCTGTTTGTCTTAATTATTGTTGGAACAATTCTTCCAATTGAACAAATACAAACACCATTACAAAAATCATCAATTAGCAAAATAATTGTAGACGATACACCGATTCTTTCTGAAAAGGTGAAGGAACTATGGCAGACAGGTAGCAGAGTGTAACTTCTCTTTTTTCGGAAAGAGAAGTTTTTTTCTATGAAAGAAAGGCGGGGCAATGATGAAAGTGAATAAAAAACAAGTTATCAAATTACTAGAGACAATCGGCCTATTTATGGAACTAAAGGGCGCGAATCCATTTAAAATATCTGCATTCCGTAAAGCGGCGGCAGCACTAGAAAGTGATGACCGTAGTCTTTCTGAAATTGAAGATTTCACAAAGATTCCAGGTATCGGAAAAGGAACGGCAGCAGTTATTCAAGAATATATAGAATCGGGAACATCTGAAGTACTACAAGAACTTGAAAAAGAAGTACCAAGCAGTTTATTACCACTATTAAAACTACCAGGCCTTGGTGGTAAGAAGGTGGCCAAGTTATACAAAGAACTTGGTGTTGTTGATATGGAAACGTTAAAAGCTGTTTGTGAAGAAAATAAAGTACAAGCTTTAGCTGGATTCGGTAAGAAAACAGAAGAGAAAATATTAGAAGCAATTGATCAAGTAGGCTCTCGTCCAGAGCGTTTACCAATTGCGATGGTATTGCCTATTGCCGGGGAAATAGAGGAGAAATTGTCGAATGTTGCTGAAATAATTCGTTTCTCACGCGCTGGTAGTTTACGCCGTGTTCGTGAGACAGTGAAGGACTTAGATTTCATCATTGCAACGACAGAGCCAGCAGTAGTGCGTGAACATTTACTACAATTTGATAATATGATTGAAGTGATTGCAAGTGGAGATACGAAAGTATCTGTTCGTCTTCAATATGAATATGATATTTCAATTGACTTCCGCTTAGTAAAACCAGAAGAATTTATTACAACTCTTCACCATTTCACCGGATCAAAAGACCATAACGTAAAAATGCGCCAAATTGCGAAAGATAGAGGCGAGAAAATTAGTGAATACGGTGTGGAAATCTTAGACACAGGTGAAGTGAAAACATTCGAAACAGAAGAAGCATTCTTCGCCCACTTTGGCCTTCCATTCATCCCACCAGAAGTGCGTGAAGATGGAAAAGAAATTGAATTAATTAAAGAGTATCCGAACTTAATTCAGTTCTCTGATATACAGGGTGATTTACATATGCATACAACGTGGAGTGACGGTGCTTTTTCAATTGAAGAAATGGTACAAGCGTGCCGCGCTCATGGATATAAATTTATGGCAATTACTGATCACTCGCAATACTTGAAAGTAGCGAACGGTTTAACGAAAGAGCGTCTTCGTGAACAAGCGAAAGAAATTGAACGTATGAATGAAAAGTATCCAGACATTACAATTTTGCGCGGGATTGAAATGGACATTTTACCAGATGCGACACTTGATTTTGACGATGAAGTATTAGCAGAACTAGATTATGTCATTGGAGCTATTCACTCAAGCTTCTCACAAGACCGTGAAACGATTATGAAGCGTCTTCGCACTGCACTTGAGAATAAGCATGTCACAATGATTGCCCATCCGACAGGACGTCTTCTTGGGCGCCGTGAGGGTTACGATGTAGATACAGATTTATTAATCCAGCTCGCAAAAGAAACAAATACAGTTTTAGAATTAAATGCAAATCCAAACCGTCTAGATTTAAGCGCGAAATTATTAAAACAAGCACAAGATGCTGGTGTAAAAGTAGCGATTAATACGGATGCCCATACACTTGAAATGTTAGAAGATATGGAAACAGGTGTAGCAGCAGCGCGTAAAGGTTGGATTCAAAAAGATAACGTGATTAACACATGGGATATTGAACGTTTATTAGACTATATTAAACGTAATAAGTAATACAGGGGGGACCTGCAACATGTTAGAACGAACGTTGCGTGTATTAGAATACAATAAAGTAAAAGAACAATTACTTGAACATACAGCATCTTCACTTGGTCGTGATAAAGTGAAGAATTTAGTGCCAAGCACAGATTTTGAAGAAATTGTGGAATTGCAAGAAACAACGGATGAGGCAGCGAAAGTCATCCGTTTAAAAGGACATGTACCACTTGGAGGGATTTCTGATATTCGTTCAAATATTAAGCGTGCGAAAATTGGAAGTATGTTAAGTCCTTATGAATTAATTGAAATCGCAAGTACGATGTACGGTAGTCGCCAAATGAAACGTTTCATTGACGATATGATTGACAACGGTGTTGAGCTTCCAATTTTAGAAACACATGTCGCGCAAATTGTGTCTTTATATGATTTAGAAAAGAAGATTACAAATTGTATTGGTGACGGCGGTGAAGTAGTCGATAGCGCAAGTGACAAATTGCGTGGTATTCGTAATCAAATTCGTACTGCGGAAAGCCGTATTCGTGAGAAATTAGAAAACATGACGCGTTCTTCAAACGCGCAAAAAATGTTATCAGATGCAATTGTAACGATTCGTAACGAACGCTACGTAATCCCGGTAAAACAAGAATACCGCGGCGTATATGGTGGTATTGTTCACGACCAATCTGCTTCTGGACAAACATTATTTATCGAACCGCAAGTAATCGTGGAATTAAATAACGCACTTCAAGAAGCACGTGTGAAAGAAAAACAAGAAGTAGAACGCATTTTAATGATGTTAACGGAAGAAGTGGCAGTGGAAGCTGATATTGTTTTATCAAACGTAGAAGTAGTTGCAAATCTTGATTTTATTTTTGCGAAAGCTCTTTATGCGAAGCGAATTAAAGCGACGAAGCCAATCGTAAATAATGAACGCTACATGGATTTAAAACAAGCACGCCATCCGCTTATTGATCCGGAAATTATCGTGCCAAATAACATTATGCTTGGTAAAGACTTTACAACAATCGTTATTACAGGACCGAATACAGGTGGTAAAACAGTTACACTGAAAACAGTCGGTATTTGTGTCTTAATGGCGCAATCTGGTCTTCATATTCCAGTAATGGATGAATCAGAGATATGTGTATTTAAAAACATCTTTGCTGATATCGGTGATGAGCAATCGATTGAACAAAATTTAAGTACATTCTCTTCTCATATGGTAAACATTGTAGATATTTTAGAAAAAGCTGATTTTGAAAGTTTAGTCCTATTTGATGAATTAGGTGCTGGGACAGATCCGCAAGAAGGGGCTGCACTAGCGATTTCTATTTTAGATGAAGTATGTAACCGTGGTGCTCGCGTTGTTGCAACGACGCATTACCCAGAATTAAAAGCATATGGATACAATCGTGAGCAAGTTATTAATGCGAGCGTTGAGTTCGATGTGAATACATTAAGCCCAACGTACAAATTATTAATCGGTGTACCAGGACGTAGTAACGCCTTTGAAATTTCGAAGCGTCTTGGTTTGTCTGATCGCGTTATTGATCGCGCTCGTAACCATATTAGTACAGATACGAACAAAATCGAAAATATGATTGCAAAGTTAGAAGAAAGCCAAAAAAATGCAGAGCGCGAACGAAAAGAAGCGGAAGAGCATCGTAAGCAATCTGAAAAACTTCATCGTGAATTACAGCGTCAAATTATTGAATTTAATGATGAGCGCGATGAAAAATTATTAAAAGCGCAAAAAGAAGGGGAAGAAAAAGTCGAAGCTGCGAAGAAAGAAGCAGAAGGCATTATTCATGAACTTCGTCAATTGCGTAAAGCACAGCTTGTAAATGTGAAAGACCATGAGCTTATTGAAGCGAAGAGCCGTCTAGAAGGGGCAGCGCCAGAGCTTGTGAAGAAACAAAAAGTACATGTGAAAAATACAGCGCCGAAACAACAATTACGATCAGGTGATGAAGTAAAAGTGTTAACGTTCGGTCAAAAAGGTCAATTGCTTGAAAAAGTAAGTGATACAGAGTGGAGCGTACAAATTGGTATTCTGAAGATGAAAGTGAAAGAATCCAATATGGAATACATTAATACACCGAAGCAAACTGAGAAAAAAGCAGTCGCAAGTGTGAAGGGTAGAGATTATCACGTGTCGTTAGAGCTAGACCTTCGCGGCGAACGTTATGAAGATGCAATGATGCGCGTTGAAAAATATTTAGATGATGCACAGCTTGCAAGCTATCCTCGTGTATCAATTATTCACGGTAAAGGAACAGGAGCGCTTCGCCAAGGTGTACAAGATTACTTGAAGAAACATCGCGGTGTGAAAACCTACCGCTACGGTGACATGGGCGAGGGAGGCCTAGGCGTAACAGTTGTCGAATTAAAATAGCAAACAACCAAACAAAAGGGGAAACCATTATATGTTTATGGACAAACTTGCAAAAGTATTGTTAGCTTGTTGCGGAATATTTTTGGTAATTGGGGTTATTTATTTAGTTGTTTTTGCGAAGTAAAGGAGCGTCAATCTTGGCATAATGATATTGCCATGGATTGACGCTTTTAATCTATAAGAAAAGGAATAAAACATGAAAATCAACCAATACATAAGCGAAGCAAAATCTTGCTCAAGACGCGAAACAGACCGCCTCATTAAAGCGGGACGCGTGACGATTAACGGCGAAATATGTACGCACGGTGCAATCGTGAGTGATGGTGATGTTGTAACGATTGATGGACAGGTTATTGCAAAAGAAGAGAAAGAAAAGGTGTATATTGCCTTCCATAAACCAGTTGGAATTACTTGTACAGCAGCCGAACATATTGAAGGAAACATTATTGATTATATCGATTATCCAGAACGAATCTTTCCTGTTGGACGATTAGATAAAGCATCGGAAGGACTCATCTTATTAACGAATGACGGTGCGATTGCGAATCAAATTTTGCACGGTGATCATGAGCATGAGAAAGAATATGTTGTCACTGTTGATAAGCCGTTTACAGATTGGTTTATTGATGAGATGTCCAGCGGTGTAAAGATTAAAGATGGAATGACGAAGCCATGTAAAGTGACGAGAGTTAATCAGTCTACATTCCGCATCGTTTTAACGCAAGGAATGAACAGGCAAATTCGTAGAATGAGTCGTGCTTTCGGATTTACTGTAACAAAGCTAAAGCGAGTGCGCATTATGAATATAGAGCTAAATGAGCTTGAAGCTGGAAAATGGCGAGACATTACACCTAAGGAATTAGAAATATTAATAGGGCAGTTATAGGGAGGAAAGTTTTCTCCCTATATTTTTTTGTCAGAAAAAATAAAACTATTGATTTTTTAAAAAATAGCCCATATAATAAAAAACAACAAGTTTCGACAACATATTTTATAAAAGTAATGATGAGGACATGAGTTGTTTTTGACGATTTTCAGAGAGGGAAGTCTTAGGCTGTGAGCTTCCTAATACGGAAAGACAAACTTACCACCTCTAAACTTCAAGAGTGAACTGCAGATGCATTGTAATTCTTGGCGGATAAAACCGTTATCAATTTACACGAGCTATAAAATGAGCTTATTTCGTTATAAATTCATTTTATTAGAATAAGGGTGGAACCACGATTTCAACACTCGTCCCTTTGTTAGGGACGGGTGTTTTTTGCGTTCTTTTACGGGGAAGTATGCTTGAAAGAGGATATGTGACGGATTTTAATTCAGAATATTTTGTCAATAAAATAATTAGGAGGTAGTAGAAATGAAATCATCTTTAAAGTTTTCTGAGATGTTTGCAATAAGCTTAATGTTATTTGCACTGTTTTTCGGTGCCGGTAATATGATTTTCCCACCAGCGTTAGGGCAAGGTGCTGGAACAGATGTATGGATCGCGTTATTTGGCTTTATCGTAACAGGTGTAGGACTGCCTTTATTAGGAGTTATTGTTATAGCTCTAAAGGGAGATATTAATGAATTAGCAAGACGTGTACATCCTGTATTCGCGCTAATTTTCATTACTGCAATTTATTTATGTTTAGGCGTATTTGTTAGTGTGCCACGTACAGGGACTGTTGCTTATGAAATGAGTGTTGCACCGTTTTTACCAAGTGAGATAGCTGGTCAATCCTATCCACTTGTTATCTTTACATTTATTTTCTTTGCAGTAACTTTCTATTTAGCATTAAACCCATCGAAATTAGTGGGGCGCATTGGTAAAGTGTTAACTCCAATTTTATTAGCTGTTATTGCAATTATTGTAGCGAAAGCAATTATGACTCCAATGGGAGAGTTTGGTGCCCCTACAGAAGCGTATAGTGCCCCACTCTTTAAAGGTTTTATTGATGGATATTTAACTTTAGATGGACTTGCAGCACTTGTTTTCGGAAATGTTGTGATCAATGCTTTAAAAGCAAAAGGCATTACAAATAAGAACAGTATTGCGAAAGTAACAATCTTTGCAGGATTTATTGCAGCACTTGGCTTACTTCTTGTTTATTTAGCACTTGCTTACCTTGGAGCTTCAAGTGTTTCACTTGGAATGGGAGCAAACGGCGGAATTATTTTAACAAACGTCGTGAATCATTTATTTGGTAGCTACGGAACATTATTACTAGGTATCGCAATTACAGCAGCATGCTTAACAACTTCTGTCGGTATTGTAGCAGCTTGTGGAGAATATTTTTCTTCGTTATTACCAAAGCTTTCTTATCAAAAAGTCATTTTTATTTTCTCTGTATTAGCATTTATGGTAGCAAATCTTGGTTTAACTCAGTTAAACGCATTAGCATTGCCGATTTTAATTGCAATTTACCCAATTGGTATCGTACTGATCGTATTATCACTTGTTGAAAACTATATTCGTCTTCCATTAGCTATGTATGTAGGCGGTATTGTAGGCGCATTTGCAATTAGCTTCTTTGATGGATTGCATAATGCAAATCTTCAAGTAGCGGCCCTTGCTCCTATCTTAGATAAAATTCCATTATATAGTGTAGGGATTGGTTGGCTAGTTCCGGGTATCATTGGAATTGCAATTGGATATGTAGTTTCTTTATTTCAAAAGCAAGAAATTGCTGTAGAAAAATAAGGGAAAGAGGCTTTCTTTAAAAGAAAGCCTCTTTTTTTATAGAAAAATTATATATAGAAGAATTCAGATATTAAAAATTTTATACGTAATATAGTTGACAAAAAAATTACCAGTAGGCTAAGATTGACTTAGTTGTGGAAATATTGGAAGGGAAGAGGTTTTCTATGACTATATCATTTTTGTAAGAAGAGGTGATAGAACGATAGAATTAGGCGGTTTATTTTTTTTTGAAATTCGTTGAGAATGATAATCAATAAAATGATGAAAGAGTTTTATGTTTATTCTTATAGGAAAAATTGGTGGGATTATTTTTTTATCTATCAATGAGAATGATAATCAATATATTTCTAACTACATAGTGTTACTCGTTATAAAATAGAGATAGAAAGATTATTTTTTTTCTTATATATTGAGAATAATTATCATTTTCAAAAAAGAAAAACAAGGAGGCAGTAAGGTAAATGAGAAAGTTTTCGGTATTACCCGCTTTTATTATGACATTCGTATGTATGCTAGCTTTTCTCGTAGTGCCATTCGGACAAGCTTCGGCAAATGTAGCTGACGGTACTTACGATATTAACTATGTCATACAAAAAGCAGAAAATGATTCAGCTTCAATGGCAAATGATTATTTTGAAAAACCAGCTAAGTTAATTGTAAAAAATGGTGAGATGAGAGTACAAATTCCTATGAATCATAGTGCTTGGATTACAGAATTTAAAGCACCAGAGAACGGGAACTTTGTTGATGCAAAAGTTGTTAGTAAAGATGAATCTGCAGATAAAAGAACTGTAGAGTTTAAAATAGACGACTTATCTAAACCAGCAGCTGTAAAAATTCATGTTGTTGTACCGAACGTAAATTATGACCATAACTACACAATTCGCTTTGCGTTTGATGCAAATGTAAAAGCAGTAGGTGGAGAGAATAAGGAAACTGCTGCAACAAAAAATGAAGATCAAACTCAAAAAAATACACAAGTAAAAGAAGAAGTGAAGAAAGAAGAGAGCAAAGAAACAAACAAAGAAACAAGCAAAGAAACAAGCAAAGAAACAAACAAAGAAACAAACAAAGATGTAAATAAAGGAACAAATGAAAGTGGGAAAGCTGAAAAAACAGATAACCCAAAAACAAGTGATGAAGCACGTATCGGATTATTTGCAGCATTACTTCTTATTTCAGGTGTTTTCTTAGTTCGTAAAGTGAAGTTAGGTAAATAAATCTTTGGAAGGGCGATGAATATATGTTTAAACAATTTAAAATGATTATTGCCGTATTTGCTGTCTTATTTACGTTTATAGCAACACTAGGGTTACAAGATGCAAAAGCTGCTACACAACTAGCTGATGGAAAATATAATATTGCTTTTACTGTATGGAAAGGCGATAAAGATGAATCATCTAGAATGAATAGTTATTTTGAAAGTCCGGCAACATTAACAGTTAAAGATGGAAAACAATATGTTTCATTCAAAGTGAAAGATAGTACTTCTATTAAAAGTTTACAAGTAGAAAAAAATGGTCAATTCGTAGAAGCTACTGTGTTAAGTGAAAATACAAAAGAGAATACTAGAGTTGTAGAATTTGAAGTTGCTGACTTGTCAAAAAAACTAAATGGCAAGGTGAAAATTAATATCCCAATTATTAATTATAACGCTTCATATGATATTCGTTTTGTATTTGATGGGAACAGCATTAAATAATTGGAAATTTTTAAAAAAGGAGAGTCATTCTATTGAACAGGTATTTTAAAATTGTTGTTGCAATGTTTCTAACGATTTTCACATTCGTATCAACGCTACAACCACTTGCAGTTCAAGCTGCTAGTCAACTAGCTGACGGTGAATACTCAATCGGTTTCAAAGTTCTTAAAGACACATCAGATGAAGAATCTATGATGAATCAATACTCTGTAAGTCCAGGAACTTTAAAAGTGAAGAATGGGAAAAAGAAAGTATCCTTTACGTTAGAACATAGTTCATGGATTACAAAGTTTGAAACCGAAAAAAGTGGTCAGTTTGTTGCGACAAATGTAATTAGTGAAGATCAAGAAAAAGATACAAGAGTCGTAGAATTTGATGTGGACGATGTAGAGAAGGTATTAAATGCGAAAGTAAAAGTAGACATTGATTTTTTAAATTATCATCATGACTATGATGTACGTATTGCATTTGATCAAAATAGTATTACACCGATTCATGTAGAACAACCAAATGAAAAAGAGGACCCAGCTAATAAGCCAGATCCAAATGAAAATCCGGATCCGAGTCAGAAGCCCGACCAAAAGCCTGACCCAGATCAACAACCAAATTCTAACACAATTAAAGATGGAGAGTACAGCATTCCATTTAAAGTGTTAAAAGATCAAACAGATGAAGAATCTAAGATGAATACTTACATGGTAAATCCAGGGGTATTAAAAGTAGAAAACGGTAAGAAAAAAGCAATTGTAACGTTAAAAAATAGCTCATTAATTAAAAATTTCCAAACGGAAAAAGATGGCGCATTTGCTGATGCAAAAGTAGTGAGTGAAGATAAAGAAAAAGATACAAGAGTAGTAGAGTTTGAAGTAGACGATTTATCTAAAAAACTAAATACAAAAGTATTTATTGAAGTGGCATCACAAGGTTACAAGCAAACACATAATGTACAACTTTTATTTGAACAGGATAAACTTGAACAAATTAAAAATGAAGAGAAACAACCGGAAGTAGAAAAACCAGATACTGAAACAATTAAAGATGGAGAGTACAGCGTTCCGTTTAAAGTGTTAAAAGATCAAACAGATGAAGAATCTAAGATGAATACTTACATGGTAAATCCAGGGGTATTAAAAGTAGAAAATGGTAAGAAAAAAGCAATTGTAACACTAAAAAGTAGCTCATTAATTAAAAATTTCCAAACGGAAAAAGATGGTGCGTTTGTTGATGCAAAAGTAGTGAGTGAAGATAAAGAAAAAGATACAAGAGTAGTAGAGTTTGAAGTAAACGACTTATCTAAAAAACTAAATACAAAAGTATTTATCGAAATGGCATCAAGAAACTATAAGCAAACACATGATGTGCAACTTTTATTTGAACAAGATAAGCTTGAACAAATTAAAAATGAAGAGAAACCAGAAGTAGAAAAACCAGAAGTAGAGAAACCAGAAGTAGAGAAACCGGAAGTAGAGAAGCCAGAAGTAGAAAAACCAGATGCTGAAACAATTAAAGATGGCGAATACAGCATCAATTTTAAAACATTAAAAGATCAAACAGATGAAATATCAATGATGAACACATATACAAAAAGTCCAGGTGTGTTAAAAGTAAAAGATGGTAAGAAGTATGTATCATTTACGTTAACGAATAGCGCTTGGATTACAAAGTTTGAATTTGATAAAAATGGTTCGTTTGTTGATGCGAATGTATTAAGTGAAGATACGAAAGCTGATACACGTGTAGTAGAAGTGGAAGTAGCAGATTTATCGAAAAAATTAAACGCAAAAGTAAAAGTCGACATCGATTCAATGAATTATCATCATTTCTATGATATTCAATTTGCATTTGATAAAGATAGCATTAAACCGTTAGATAACCAAGGCGGAAATGATAACCAAGGCGGAAATGATAACCAAGGCGGAAATGATAACCAAGGCGGAAACAACAACAAAGGAGGAAGGAAAAGAAAACCAAGGCGGAAACAACAACCAAGGCGGAAACAAAAACCAAGGCGGAAACGACAACCAAGGGATAACCAAGGCGGAAACGACAACCAAGGCGGAAATGATAACCAAGGTGGAAACAACAACCAAGGCGGAAACGACAACCAAGGTGGAAACAACAACCAAGGCAATAATACAACAATTGATCCAAACGCTCTTAAAGACGGTGAATACAGCATTGGCTTTAAAGTATTAAAAGATCAAACAGATGAAATATCAATGATGAATACATACACAAAAAGCCCAGGTGTATTGAAAGTAAAAGATGGTAAGAAATATGTATCGTTTACATTAACAAATAGTACATGGATTACAAAGTTTGATTTTGAGAAGAATGGCTCGTTCGTTAATGCAAAAGTATTAAGTGAAAATAAAGAGCAAAATACAAGAGTAGTAGAAGTAGAAGTAAATGATTTGTCTAAAAAATTAAATGCAAAAGTAAAAGTAGATATTGATTCAATGAATTATCACCATTTCTACGATGTTCAATTTGTATTTGATCAAGATAGTATCAAAGCTTTAGGGAACCAAGGTGGAAACGATAACCAAGATGGAAACGATAACCAAGGTGGAAACGATAACCAAGGCGGAAACGACAACCAAGGTGGAAACGATAACCAAGGCGGAAACGATAACCAAGGCGGAAATGACAATCAAGGTGGAAATAATACACCGAAAGTAATAGTTGATCCGAAAAATTTAGTAGATGGTCAATATGATATTACATTTAAAGTGTTAAAAAACAAAACAGAAGAACTTTCAAAGATGCATGACTATACTGTAAATCCAGCAAAATTAATCGTTAAAGATGGTAAAAAGTACATTGAGATGACGCTGAAAAATAGTGCGTGGATTACGAAATTCCAAACAGAAAACAATAGTCTTTTTGCTGATGCAAAAGTAGTAAGTGAAGATAAAAATGCAAATACGCGAGTAGTACAATTTGAAGTAGAAGATTTATTTAAAAAATTAAATGCAAAAGTGAAAGTAGACATTGATGAGATGAACTACCATCATTTCTACGATGTCCAAATTCAATTTGATACAAATAATATTGGTGCGTTAGGAACAATTAAAGAGGATCCAAAAAAAGATCCGAAAAATGATCCGAACAATCCAGTGATTACACCGAAAGTAGATAATGTAAAAAAAGTAGATAATCCTGATTTTAACCGAAATGCAGATGATAAGAAGAAAAAAGAAGATCAAAAAAATGATCCAAAAAAAGAGAAAAACTCAAAAACGGCAGATACAGCACAACTAGGTTTATACATGGTGCTATTGCTTGGGTCACTTGCTTTACTAGTTCGTAAATATAGAGCAGGAAGATTGTAATTTTTGGAGTCTTGATGCATGTTCGCATGCATCAAGACTTGTTTCATATTGTTTGGAAAGGAGTGGTGATTGAGAGTGAAGAAAATTGCTAGTGTACTAATGGCTATCATTCTATTAGTGAGTGTAGCTGGATGCTCGGCGCCCAAAAAAGAAGCAGCAAAACAGGTAAAGAGTGAGAGTAAAGAGAGAATTGTTGCAACGACAGTTGCTGTTACTGAAATTATGGATGCGTTAGAAGTAGATTTAATTGGTGTACCAACAAGTACTAAAGATTTACCAAAGAGATATAAAGGTTTACCTGAAGTTGGGAATCCGATGAGTCCTGATATGGAAAAGGTAAAATCATTAAAGCCGTCAGAAGTATTATCCGTGACAACACTTGAATATGAATTAAAGCCAGTTTTTGATGGTGTAGGTATGAAAGCAAACTTTTTAGATCTAACAAGTTTAAAAAATATGCAAAATTCCATTAGTAATTTAGGTAAGCAATATGGACGTGAAAAGCAGGCTGAAGCAGTTGTAACTAAGTTAGATAACAAGGTTGCAGAGATTCAAAAAGCAGTAAAGGGAAAGAAAGAACCGACAGTGCTTATTTTATTAGGTGTACCGGGGAGTTATTTAGTAGCAACAGAGTATTCTTACATTGGAGATTTAGTGAAACAATTAGGTGGTAAAAACATTGTACAAGGTGAACAAGTAGAGTATTTAGCTTCTAATACAGAGTATTTAAAAAAAGCTGATCCAGACATTATTTTACGAGCGGCACATGGTATGCCTGATGAAGTTGTAAAAATGTTTGATAAAGAATTTAAAACAAATGATATTTGGAAACACTTCGCTGCAGTTAAAAATAATCGTGTTTACGATTTAGAAGAGCGTTTATTTGGAACGACAGGAAATTTAGCAGCGACTGAAGCGCTAGATGAATTGAAAAAAATGATGTATCCGTGATGCATTTTAATATAAAGGAAGATTAGCATGAATAAAAAATTTTGGAGTTTCTTTATTGTTACTGTATTACTCATCATTATGACTTTGTTGTCAGCGACGAAAGGTAGTTTAGAAGTAGGTATTATTGACCTTGTACAAGGAATATTTACAGGGGCAAATGAAGATGTTGAAGTGATTAAAGATTTACGTTTCCCACGTATTATTATTGCACTATTTACTGGAGCAGCTCTTGCTGTTTCGGGCGTGCTCTTCCAAGCTGTCATGAAAAATCCACTTGCTGATGCTGGGGTAATCGGGATATCTTCAGGAGCAAGTTTTATGACACTTGTTATTATTACGCTATTCCCGCAATTCTTTTTCTGGACGCCGGTATTCGCCTTTCTAGGTGGTGCGTTTGCGTGTTATCTCGTTTATTCGTTTTCATGGAAATCAGGATTAAGTCCACTTCGCATTATTTTAATTGGTATTGCCATTAATGCGATGTTCACTGGATTAAATGAATCGTTCATTACGATTTGTGGATACTTCATTAAGAGTATTAAGCAAACGACGACTTCTAATATAACGATGAAGACGTGGGGCGATGTAGAAATAATGGTTATTTATGGAACAATTGGTCTTATTCTTGCACTGTTTGTCGGAGCTTGGTGTAACTTATTATCTCTACAAGATAAGACTGCAAAAAACTTAGGCTTGCACGTGACGAGAGTTCGTCTTATTATTTCTGCCATTGCAGTACTCTTAGCGGCAGTATCAACAGCAATTGCAGGTGTTATCGCTTTCGTAGGATTACTCGTTCCGCACATTTCAAGACAACTAGTTGGTTCAGACCATAAAGCATTAATTCCATTTTCTGCTCTTGCAGGGGCGTTATTAATTTTGACGGCGGATACGATTGGAAGGTTAATTGTGCCACCTAACGAAATTCCAGCAGCGACGATTATGGCAGTTATTGGTGGCCCATTCTTAATATTCTTGCTTAGAAAGAGTGATAAAGTTCATGGAAATTAAAAATGTAACCTTTTCGTACGATAATGTAACGGATCGATTAAAGTCGGTTAGTAGTGAAATAGAGATTGGTAAAATTACAACAATTATTGGACCAAACGGTTGCGGGAAATCAACATTACTTGGTGTGATGTCAAGAAATCACGATCCTCGTAGTGGAGAGGTAATACTTGATGGGAAGGCAATTAGCCAATATAAACCGAAAGAGTTTGCTAGAAAGTTAGCCGTTGTCCATCAACAAAATGAAGCACCGGCAGATATGACGGTAGAGAAATTAACAAGCTTTGGCCGTATGCCTCATAAAAATATATTTTCTTCGCAAACTGATGAAGATAGAGAAGCAATAGAAAGGGCTTTAGCATGTACGAATTTGCTAAGTAAACGTGATAAGGAAATTCATGCTTTATCTGGTGGAGAAAGACAGCGTGTTTGGATTGCCATGACGTTAGCTCAGAAGACGCCAATGCTCTTTTTAGATGAACCGACAACATATTTAGATATTTATTATCAACTTGAAATATTAGAGTTAGTAAAAGAATTAAATGAAGCACAAGGATTGACAATCGTTATGGTATTACACGATATTAATCAGGCGATTCGCTATAGTGATCATATCATTGTTATGAAAGACGGCGAAATTGTTACAAAAGGCAAGCCGAATGATGTTGTGACAGAAAGTATGATAAAGACGATATACGGTGTAGATGTCGTTGTAAAGCGAGATGAAGATACAGGATTGTATATGGTCCCAATGGGTATTTAAACATGCGAACAATCCGTTTTGAGGTGATAATTTGAGTAGCAAAAAAGAAAGGAAGAAGAATTCTTTTTTTCAACGAATACTTACAGTTGTTTTTTTAGGTACCTTTTTCTATTCAGTATATGAATTAGGTGATATTTTCATGGATTACTATGAAAATCGTAAAGTAATGGCCGAAGCACAAAACATTTATGAAAAAAGTCCGATGGAAGAGCAATCACAAGACGGGGAAGTGCGTAAACAGTTCAAAGTTCTGCAGCAAATTAACCAAGAAATAGTTGGATGGATTACGATGGATGATACACAAATTAATTATCCAATCGTTCAAGCAAAAGACAATGATTACTATTTATTTCGAAATTATAAAGGTGAAGATATGAGAGCAGGAAGCATTTTTATGGACTATCGTAATGATGTGAAATCTCAAAATCGAAATACTATTTTATATGGTCACCGTATGAAAGATGGTTCTATGTTTGGAAGTTTAAAGAAAATGTTGGATGAAGATTTCTTCATGTCGCATCGTAAATTATATTACGATACATTATTTGAAGGATATGATCTTGAAGTGTTTTCGGTGTATACAACAACAACTGATTTTTATTACATTGAAACGGATTTTAGTAGTGATATGGAATACACATCATTTTTGGAGAAAATTCAAGAAAAATCGCTGTACAAAACGGATACAAAAGTGACAGAAAGTGATCAAATCGTAACACTTTCGACGTGTGACTATGCACTTGATCCAGAAGCGGGAAGATTAGTAGTACATGCGAAACTAGTAAAAAGACATTAAATAAAAAAAGTATAGAATATGAGAAGTGGTAACACTCTTCATATTCTATACTTTAAAAAAGAAATATGCTTACTGTGCTGCAGCCATTGGCATACGTACAACTTTTACATCATAGTAAGCAATTTTATTATCAAGAATATAGTCTGGCATCCCGCCTTGATGTGAGTGAGCATCTTTAAATGCTGAGCTCTTTGTCCAACCTTGGAAATCTTCTTTTGCATTCCAGCGAGTGCTAATTGTTACTTCATCATAATCAACTGTATTTTGCGTTAAAAGAACTTCTAATCCTAAAAATCCTGACATTGTTTCGACTTTACCTACTTTATTAAAACGCTCAATTAATTTATGGCCATTTCCCTTTGTAATTTTAGTTGTATTTGTAACAATAATCATGTTTATTCCTCCTATAAATGTGTAGCCTTTATTTTCAAGAACTCATATACATTAAATGATAATGAAAATCATTATCATTGTCAATAGTAATTTTCATATAAATGTAGAATTAAGGATGAATTTACTATTATATAAATAATTTGACCATATAGTTAATGAAGTTATATATTATTAAAATAAAACAAAATAAGAAATATACACAAGCAAAGTATGGTTTATACCTTGCTTTCGCAATACTATGAACAAGGAGGGGATTATGGTCGAATCACTGTTACTTAGTATCGTTATTATTATTACACTAGGCATCGCCTCACAATGGACTGCATGGCGCTTCCAGCTCCCTGCTATTGTTGTTATGGCAGTTGCCGGATTATTAATTGGTCCAGTTTTCGGTATTATTAATCCAAAAGAGGTGCTTGGAGATGTTTTTAGTCCACTCGTATCACTTTCTGTTGCCATTATATTGTTTGAGGGTAGTTTAAGTTTAGATGTACGTGAACTGAGGGGACTATCAAAACCAGTATTTCGTATTGTTACGTTTGGTGCGTTTATTGCTTGGATTGCTGGCTCACTTGCAGCCCATTACGTCGCTGGATTAGATTGGGCGGTTGCATTTATTATTGGAGGACTTTTTATTGTGACAGGTCCAACTGTAATTATTCCGTTGTTACGCCAAGCACGATTAAAGCCAAGGACAGCTGCAATTTTAAAGTGGGAAGGGATTATCGTTGATCCGTTTGGAGCATTACTTGCTGTATTCGCCTTTCAAATTGTAAATTTCTTAACGAAAGAAAATGTACACTTACATACGTTACTATATTTCTTTGCAGGTTCGTTATTTGCAATGGTACTTGGGTATGCGTTTAGTATTTTTATGAGTTATATGATTTTAAAAGGGAAAGTACCAGAATATTTAAAGGCACCGATTTTGCTCGTTACGGTATTACTATGCTTCGGCATTGCAGATGAAGTCATGCATGAAACAGGTATGCTAGCCGTAACAGTAATGGGGATTACACTTGCACGGATGAAGAAATATATTTCTTCTATCGGTGATATTCGTCATTTTAACGAAAATATTTCCGTACTATTAACATCGACTGTTTTCATCATCTTAACAGCATCACTTCCAAGAACGACGATTATGGAGATTTTTAGCTGGCCTATTATTAGCTTCGTACTTATGATGATATTTGTTGTTCGTCCTTTATCAATTTGGGTATCGACAATCGGAACAGAGTTAACAAAATCAGAAAGGGCGCTAGTTGGTTGGATTGCGCCGCGAGGTATTGTTGCATTAACGGTTTCAAGTTACTTTGCGACGGAGTTATTACAAGAAGGGTATAAAGATGCTTCTATATTAACAGCACTTACATTTGCACTCGTAATTACGACCGTTTGTGCTCATGGATTTTCAATTGGATTTTTAGCAAAAAAATTAGGATTAGCCAATACACAGCCACCAGGTATTTTAATTTCAGGAGCTAGTACATTCTCAACTGCATTCGCTATGCATTGTAAAGAGATGGGGATTCCGAGCTTAATCGTAGATGTATCGGAAGAACATTTGCAATGCGCAAAGGTGAAAGGGCTTAATACATATAACGGCCAAGTACTCTCAGAGCAGTTGCAATTTGAAGTAGATATGAATCAGTATGAATACTTAATTTCAGTTACAGATACGGATTCTTACAATGTATTAGTCGCAAACACATATGTACCGCAGTTTGGACATCATAATACATTTTTACTTCCGATTCATGATGTGGAAAAGATTGAGCAAGAACGCATCTCTCTTTCGAAAAAAGCTCATTTACTGTTTGGTCAAAATGAAATTTATGAAGAGTTAGATAGAAAAATTGAAGAGGGTTATACATTTAAAACGATACAAGTTGAGGAAGAACAAAAAATTAATAAAGAAGAGAGCGATTCAGAGGATGTAATATTATTTATTCGTCACGATGATGGTAGTCTTACTTTTTCAACATTGTATAAATATATAGCGATTATACCAGGAGATGAGCTAGTTGTACTAGCAAAGCAATAATATGGTATAGTGAAACGAGGCTTTTTTCAGCCTCGTTTTTTACATTGCTTCCTACTAATTAGAAAGCATTCAAATGGAAAGGAAGACATTACATGCGATCTGAAGTAACTATAAAAATAAAACCGAAGTTTATAAAAGAAATTAAAAGTGGATATCCACTTATTTTAAAAGATGCTATTCAAAATTTAAATGATGTACGTGAAGAAGGAACAATCATCAACGTAGTAGATGAGAAGAACCAATTCATCGGAAAAGGCTATTATGGAAAACAAAATAAAGGATATGGATGGATTTTAACGAGAAAAGAGAAAGAGCAAATTAATCAACCTTTCTTTGAAAGTAAAATCAAATCTGCTTTACATAAACGAAAAGATTTTTATAAATCAAATGATACAACAGCATTTCGTGCCCTGAATGGTGAGGGCGATGGCCTTGGTGGTTTAATCATCGATTATTATGACGGCTATTACGTAATAAGTTGGTATAGTGAAGGGGTTTATACTTTCCGCGATGAGATTATAGCAGCACTTCAAAAAGTAGCAAATTTCAAAGGGATTTATGAGAAAAAGCGTTTTGATACGAAAGGGAAATACATTGAAGGTGATGATTTTGTCGCAGGAGAGCGCGGTGAGTTCCCACTTATCGTAAAAGAGAACGGTGTAAACTTTGCTGTATATTTAAATGACGGGGCGATGGTTGGTGTGTTTTTAGATCAGCGTAACGTTCGAAAACAAATTCGTGATAAATATGCAAAAGGAAGAACGGTTCTAAATATGTTCTCTTATACTGGGGCTTTCTCTGTATTTGCAGCGCTTGGCGGAGCGAGTAAAACAACGAGTGTGGACCTTGCAAATCGTAGTTTAAGTAAAACGATTGAGCAGTTTAGTGTAAATGAAATTGATTATGAAGCACAAGATATTATTGTAGAAGATGTATTTCTGTATTTCAAATATGCAGCTAAGAAAAAGATGAAATTTGATATGGTTGTACTTGATCCCCCAAGCTTTGCACGCTCGAAAAAATATACGTTCAGTGCGGCGAAAGATTATAAAAACTTATTAAAAGAAACAATTGCGATTACAGAAAATAACGGTATTATCGTTGCTTCTACAAATTGTAGCGCATTCGATATGAAAAAGTTTAATGGCTTTATCGATACAGCATTTAAAGAAATGAACGGTAAATATAAAATATTAGAAGAACATTCTTTACCAGAAGATTTCCGTACAATTGATCAATTTAAAGAGGGAGACTATTTAAAAGTAGTTTTCATCGAAAAAATTAAAGGTTAATGAAAATAAGAAAAGGAGCTCAAGTTTAAATGAGCTCCTTTTCTTATTGAATAATATTTTGTACTCTGCCAACCTGTCCGTCTTGCAATCTTACTTTAATGCCGTGCGGATGTGAAGGTGAGTTCGTTAAAATATCTTTTACAATTCCTCTTGTTAGCTTACCTGTACGTTGATCTTGTTTTAATACAATATCGACTTCAAGACCTGATGAAATGTTAGATCGTTTTTGCCCGTTCATTTATACACCTGTACGTCTACGTTGGTTGTTTGTTTTCTTCGTTTGTTGGTTTTGTAATTTTTTCGTTTCTTGACTTTGACTTCCATTATTTGAGCCGTTTCCATTTCCTTGCTTTTTCTTCGCAAGTTGTTCGCGCATTAAATCAGCTAAGCTTACTTTTTTGTTTTCTGACATGATAAGTCTCCTTTATATAAAGTTAATTATGAACAATCGTAGTGAATTTCATCATATCATTGTTAGGGAAGGAAGGGAAGTTGGTTTGAAAATTCATATAATTCTTTCCAGCATTCATTCGTTACGATACAATTAAATTGTTAATGTTTGTTAAAAAAGGGGATAGAAATATGTCACATCATATTTTATTAGTTGAAGATGACATCTCAATTCAAGAGATGGTTGAAACATATTTAGTAAAAGAAGGTTTTCAAGTTACAATCGCATCTGATGGAGAAGAAGGAGTTAACGCATTTTTAAAAGGTTCATTTGATTTGATTATCCTCGATATTATGATGCCAAAGTTAGATGGCTTAGAGGTCGTTAGAATCATTCGAGAAAAAAGTGCCGTTCCGATTTTAATGATGTCAGCGAAAGATACAGATGTTGATAAAGCTGTTGGATTAGGACTTGGAGCAGATGATTACATTTGTAAGCCGTTTTCTATGATTGAATTGGCTGCACGTGTAAAAGCAGGTATTCGGAGGTCTACAAAGTATTCGGCTGTGGAATCAAAAGATGAGGCGATTCAGATTGGTGATTTAATAATTGACCCAATTAATTTTACTGTGGAGAAAAAGGGAAGACAGCTTAAACTTACTTTAAAAGAATTTGAGATTTTAAAGCTATTCGTGAAGAATCAAAATCGTGTTTTTACGAAAGCACAAATATATACGCTTGTTTGGAATGAAGAATATTATGGTGATGATAATGTTATTAATGTTCATATGAGAAGATTACGTGAGAAAATTGAAAGTGATCCATCTAATCCAGAATATATTAAAACATTATGGGGCATCGGCTATAAGTTGGAAGTGATGTAGTATGGTTGTATTTTTAACAGTGGTGATTATTATATTGCTTATCGTTATTTACGTGCAATATAAAATTAGGAAAAATAGTAGTAGGAATTTAAGCTACACGTATGAGAAGTTAAATCGAATTGTAAAAGAACAAACTGGTGAGAAGCTATTAATTATGACAGATGATCTAGAATTGCAAAAGTTATTAGTGGCGATTAATCATTTATTAGATGCAAAACAGAAAACGAATGCAGATCATGCGAAAGTAGAAATTTCGATGAGAAAAATGCTTTCAAATATTTCACATGATTTAAAGACGCCACTAACCGTTATTCTTGGATATATAGAAATGTTAAATAAAGATAAAACGATAACTAAAGAAGAACAGCAAATATTACTTGAAAAGGTGCATGTAAAAACACTAGAAGTGATGGAACTGATTCATAAGTTTTTTGATTTAGCAAAATTAGAATCCGGTGACAAAGCAATCGAGATGACAAAAGTAAATATGAATGAAGTTTGCCGCGAGAAGATTTTATCTTTTTATGATTTAGTGACGACGAAAGGGTTTCAAGTTCATATTGATATAGCAGAAAGAAATATATATGCACTTGGAAATGTAGAAGTATTAGGCAGAGTATTGAATAATTTAATATCAAATGCGATTACATATGGGGACGATGGAAAGACACTTGGTATGACTTTAAGAGATGATGAAACGAGTGTGTATATAGACGTATGGGATACAGGAAAAGGAATTGATGAATCTCATATTGATAAAGTGTTTGAGCGTATGTACACACTTGAAGATTCAAGAAATAGATTGTACCAAGGAAGCGGTTTAGGGTTAACGATTACGAAAAGGCTTGTGGAAGCGATGGACGGAGAAATACATCTTTCTAGTAAGCCGTATGAAAAAACAATTTTTACAGTTGTATTAACAAAGATGCTGTTTTAGCTTGTAGAGAAGTAGATTCTACAAGCTTTTTTTTCAGCGTAAGGAATTTGTAAGGAACGGGTAAGAAAAAAGAGATTTCCGTTGTCTATTATAGAAATATAAAGTAGTGCGAAAGGAGACAGTGACATGACATATATATTAAAAACGAATCAGTTAACGAAAGTGTTTAAAGGGAAAGAAGTTATTTCTAGTGTTAACATGCATGTGAAAAAAGGAGAGATATACGGTTTCTTAGGACCGAATGGTGCAGGTAAAACAACGATTATGAAGATGATCACAAATTTAATAAAACCGACGAGCGGTGATATTGAAATTTTCGGTGAGAAGTTAACAGACACATCTTATGAAGTATTAAAAAGAATGGGGACAATTATCGAATATCCAATCTTTTATGATAAATTAACGGCGAAGGAAAACTTAGAATTACATTGTGAATATATGGGGTATTACGATAAAAACGCAATTGATCATGCTTTAAATTTAGTAAAACTGCACGGTATAGATGATAAAAAAGTAAAAGATTTTTCATTAGGGATGAAGCAACGACTTGGTATTGCAAGGGCGATCATGACAAAGCCAGAACTACTCATTTTAGATGAACCGATTAATGGTTTAGATCCAATTGGTATTAAAGAGTTACGAGATTTATTTAAAATGCTTTGCAAAGAATATGGCATTACTTTATTAGTCTCTAGTCATATTTTAGGTGAGATGGAACTAATGGCAGATACAATTGGTGTGATTCAAAATGGAAAACTAATAAAAGAAGTTTCGATGAAGAGTATTAACGGAAAACAAACAGAGTACATTGAAATCACAGTTCCTGATGTGAAGCGTGCAGCTTATATTTTAGAAGATAAACTCGCTATAAAAAATTACAAAATAATGAGTGGAAACATGATTCGTGTGTATGAATTGAAGGCGACGCAGCAAGCCATTTCAAAAGCACTTATTATGAACGATGTAGAAATTGAAAGTATTAATAAGAAACATAGCTCTTTAGAGGAGTATTTCTTAAATGTAATGGATGGGGAAGGCATTCACGCTTAATGTAATTTCAGCGAGGGGGATATGATGATGAATGCATTAATAGTGAACCTTATAGCGGGATTTATCGTAATGCTCATAAGTGGAATTTTATATTATAAAAAGCCAGAACGAAAGTGGAGTTTAATTTTACTAGTGATAGGGATAGTAAGCGTAGTTACGGCTGGAATTAGAATGTTAGTAGCATAGAGGAAGTTATGTCAGTAATGGAGGCGTGGTTTATATGTTTAAATTAATGAAACTTGAATGGAAGAAACATAAATTATCTAGTTACTTTAAAGGGGTAGCCATTTGCATTATAGCAATTTTTGTTGCGGTGAGCCTTATGGCATTGGGAATGAAAGGTGAAGGAGACGCGGCAATCACTGACTTCACAAAATATATGATTTTAGCAAATCTTATTATTAGGATAACATTCATTATTTTTAGTTCGGTCATTTTATCACGTTTAGTAATTGATGAGTACAAGAATAAAACAATGCAATTATTGTTTATGTACCCACTGCAAAGAAAAGTGGTAATGGGAGCGAAATTAGCAATTGTTTTTAGTTTTTGCTTTGTGAGCACGATTATCGCTACTTTCATTATTAGTTTGCTTCTATTCTGTATGAATCCAATGATGGGCCTACTTGAAACACCTGTTACGATGGGCGAAATAATATCTACTGTTCCGGCTACTTTTATAAATGCATTTATGATATCTGGTATAAGTTTAATTCCTTTATTTTTTGGTATGAGAAAGAAATCGGCACCGACAACGATTACTTCTGCAGTAATAATCGCGATGATAATTAACGGTAACGTTGGTACTGGAAACGGTCAAGTAAGTATGTTTAATTTCATAGCTATCCCAATGGTGTTTTGTTTATTAGGAATTTTCATTAGTTATCTTTCGTATCGTAAAATCGACAAGATTGATGTGGCGTAGTAAAGCAAGCTTAAAACAATAACGAACTGGGGTATGAATAGTGAAAAAAATAATAGTAATTGCAATTTTATTGATTACAATTGCTAGTATGGTTTTTGGTTTTAAGACATTTCATAGGAAAGATTTTAAGAAAGAAAATTCTTTTGAGATAAATAATATAAAAGAAATAGAAGTGGACAATGAAAACTGGGATATTGAATTTAAAAGTACAGACTCTAATAAAATAGTAATTTCCGCTCAAGGTCAACGATTAGATAAAGAGATAGATCCCGTTAAAATAGAAAATGACGGAAATAAAATGATGATTAAGCAAGAACAGAAGATGAACGGATTCGTTAATGGTTTTACGTTTAGGAAGAAGAATATCATTTCTATATTTATTCCGAAGAAAGAAATAGATAAAATTGTATTAAATAATAAATCTGGTGATGTGAAAATAAGCGATATAGCAGTGAAACATATCGTCACAAAAAGCAAGTCTGGAGATGAAATGATTGTAGGACTATCCGCAGAGAAAGGTGAATTCATATCGCAAAGTGGAGAGTTAGTTCTAAAAGATAGTTCAGTACAAGAGTTAAATACAAAGTCTACGACTGGTGATAACTATATAACAAATGTAAGTAACTCAAATATGAACATCACTTCAACATCTGGGGAAGTATTACTGAAAGATATGAAAGAAGGAAAATCATTATTTGTAGAA
The DNA here is from genome assembly GCF_008042285.1 of Bacillus sp. AR13-1. Lineage (NCBI taxonomy): Bacteria > Bacillati > Bacillota > Bacilli > Caryophanales > Bacillaceae > Bacillus > Bacillus sp. AR13-1. Next base: position 4,236 of record NZ_QNUA01000005.1, on the reverse strand, counting down.
ACAAAATCAGGAGATATTGGCGTAAGGTATAAAGGTGTTCCGGCTTCATTGAAACTTACGGCTAAAAGTAATTCGGCTGACATAATGGTGAATGTAAACGGACTTAAGAAAGATAAAAATACAGAAAAGATAAAAGAAGGAACTATTGGTGATGCAAAAAACAAAGTGGAGATTTTAAGTGAAACAGGGGTAATTTATATCGATTAAAATTTAAATGAAAGGAGGACTATCATGCTACGTCTTATGAAGCTAGAAATGAAGAAGTTTAAGCTTGGATGGTATGTAAGGGGAGTAATTATTGCAAATATCGCTATACTGGCATTATTGACCTCTATGAGCATCGTTTCTCAAATAGAAGGAGATCCAGAAATAAGAGATCCGCAGATGATTTTGTTAGCGGTTAGTACATTAGTAAGAGCAACATTTATTATTTTTGGTAGTGTGTTAATCGCAAGGTTAATAATTAGTGAATATAAAAATAAAACAATACTACTTATGTTTTCTTATCCAATTAACCGAAAGAAAATGATGGTTAGTAAGTTGGCCATTACAGCAACATTAACATTTATAACAGTTATTTTATCGAACATTTTAGTAGTAGGAATTTTCTTTGGGATAGATAGTTATTTTTCAATTCTTCCTAATCCATTTACAGTAGATCAATTGATGCAAGAAGGAATAAAACTGGTTCCTTTAGCCATTGCAACTGCGGGAATGAGTTTAATCCCATTATATTTCGGAATGCGTAAACGTTCAGTGCCAACTACAATTGTTTCATCCCTTATCGTTGTATCAATTGCAATGAATAGCAACCCAACGTTTCCTACAGCAACTTTTCTTCCCCTTCAACTAGCATTGGCAGCAATTGGATTTGCGATTGCATATTACGGAATTAAAAATATAGAGAAGGAAGATGTAACAGTATGACAAGAATAAGAAAAAAGAATTGGCGTTACACCAACTCTTTTTTGTATATGTATGCTTCATTACTACTCTGTATATTTGTAGTGTTTACTTAAATATTCTTGAACTCCTGGAGAAATGTTAAAGTTATTTGGACCTTTATATTCGATAGTAAACTCTCCATCTTCATTTGTTTCAAAGGAGATTGCATAGCTATCTATTTTAGAATCGTAAGAAGTATTTTTGACTTTTGCATCTAGATTAAAGTATTTTGTAATATACTCTTTTGATTCAGCAATTGCTGTTTGTTTTCCCCAAGGGGTACCATAACTTGTGAAATAAAGAGATACACCGATAACTCCAATGATAGAAGTTAGTAAGAGAGTTCTTATTGTTATTTTTTTGTTTTTTGTATTCAATTTAGTTCCCTCCAATTAATATGAATTTATCTTAACGTATTTTCTCATAAAATACCATTTAGTAGAAAATAGTTTCACATGAAACAAGTTACAGAAAAAGACAAGGTGCATAAACACCTTGTCTTTTTCTGTCGTTACATTTGGGGAGCTTCCATTCCAGTAGCAGCCCATTCTTCTTTGGAAGGACCGTATACGCCAGGGACTTTTAATCCAGCTTGACGCATTAAAACAGTCATCTGCCCGCGGTGGTGATTTTGATGATTAATGAGTGTCATTAAAAATATAGAATTCGGCATAGGGCGACCAAAGAAGTCATTAATAGTAGCTAAGTCTTTATCAGTCCATTCACTTTGAAGCGTTTCAACAAAAGCTGCATTCACATTGCGATATCCATCTGCAATTGTTTTTGCTGAAGTTGGTACAGGATAATCTTTCGTTTCTCCTTCAAACTTAAGTCCTGTCCCTGATAGCATAATAGGAAGTGCTGTAACGATATGCCAAGCGACTCTCCCTAAAGTCCAGTGCCCAGGTGCAATTTCTTGTGATAAAGATTCATCGGTTAATGCATCGAGCATCTTCTGAGTAGACTCAGCCTCGTATGTCCATGATGTTAAAAAATCTTCAATAGTTTGGTACATAGTTATCCCTCCTGTTTTTCGCTCGTATATTAAATTCGTGAGAGATAATATAATCCCTGTTTCATAAGCGATACTTAATTAAGCATTGCTACAATATAAAAATAATTAGAGAATATTTGTAAAAGTGTCAGAAAACCGCTCTATTCATTCGTATATATGATGAATAGAGAATGGAGTAAAGAGTGGTGATAAGGGTGAAGGATATAGAAATAGTAGAAGGTCTTCGAAAACAAGACATGTTAGCGTTACATACAGTCATTGATCAATATGGAGATTTAATTTATAAGGTGGTTCATAGTGTTTTAGATACGGCACAGAGTAAGGTGCTAGTGGATGAATGTGTTGACGATATTTTATTAATCGTTTGGTACAACATTAATAGTTATGATGAAAATCGTGGGAAGATTAGAAATTGGCTTATATCTGTTGCGAAATTTAAAGCCATTGATTATAAACGAAAAAGTAATAAGGTCTATCAATTACAAGAGTTTCAGCAAGACATATATGTAGAAGGAAAAAATGTTAATTTAAAAAAAGAAGAGCTAGATTGTAATTTTTTCGTTTTGATTAAAGAATTGAACGAAGAAGATAAGAAAATTTTTATAAAAAGGTATTTAGATGAATATAGTGTACAAGAAATAGCGCTTGAGTTCGGTATGACACGAGATACGGTGTATAGCAGGCTTTCAAGAGGGAGAAAAAAATTGAAGAAGATGTTGGGAGGGAATAGGGATGAATAAAGAAAAGTTCCTTCAGGAATTAAATAATTTGCAGTATAGTGATGATTTTGTAGATGACGATATAAATGATGAAAAAATAGATGAAAAGAAAATAAATCGTACAAAAGAAGTTGTAACAAAAAAAAATTTAATGAAACGATGTCATGAGGTTGTAAAAGAAGGATTACAGGGAAGTGAAGAGATTTTATATAGTATGTTTGCTGAAAATCCTCGCGTGAAAAATTGGCAGACAGGAACAGCGATGAGCTTAGGGGTAGGCGTTCTTGCAATGAACTTCGGTATTAATAATATGCTAATCGTTACAAATGAACGATTGTACGTGTTTTTTGTCGATCGCTATTATAATGACGTTGATCTAAAGGTATGTTTATTAAATGAAATAGCTTCTATGAAAACAATATTAGACCGTAAAGGTGGAAGTGAATTTCTGTATATAAAGTATAAAAATAATAGAGAATACGTATTGTTAGGAAACGCTGATGATTACAGAGAGCTATTTCAAATAGTAGGTGGATTGAAAATGGCAAGCGGAATAGAACTAAGGTTACAGGATAAGAAATTAAAGAGACAGTTAACTTTAAAACGAAGTGTGTTTAATATAATCATGTATTCAATTGTTATATACTTTATTTACAAAGCTTATATTAATTTTATCCCGCATTAACGGACAGTAAAACCCCCACTGATTAAAGCTTCGCTTTTGCATCTGCAAAGTGATCGTTATTGCTTGTTGATGGATCGAACATAACTGTAGGAGCGATTTGCTCTAATTCGTTTTTAATTGCTTTACCACGGAATGAAGTTATGATAATTAAATCTGGTTTTAGACGGCTGATTTCCTCTAAGTTTGGTTGTTGAAGTGTCCCAACATCTACAACATCCTTACTCGGTTTTGTTTCTGTATTTACCCATGTATTATAATTCTTAATGTCTGCCATCCATACTGGCTGAACACCAAGTGCTAATAAGTCTTCTGAATATCCCCACTCAAGTACAACAACTTTTTTCGCTGATTTATCTAACTTCGTTTCCCCTTCAGCGTGTTTAATTGTTATAGCTTGATTTGTATTGTCCGCTTTTGTTTCTTTTTTCTCCTTTTTTTGTTGTTTGTATCTGGTATACGATTTATACAAATTTTAATATATTGTATTGAAGTGCATACGTGTATCAAGGTTGAAGGAGCTGAAATTCCTTTAATGAGGAAGGCGAAAGTACAAGCGAAGGGAGAGCGTATTGCATGTAATATTTATTAGAATGTAAGGAAAAAAACTTTGTTTATAAAAGGTTTGTTCCAGAGCGGGTAGTTGATAAGGAAAATAAAAACTGATTTTTATTAGAAAGATATTTTTAATTAGTGGGCTTACTTAAAAAATCGAACACGAAGGAGGGTCAACATGTCTTTATGGAGTAATAATGCAAATGGATATTGTGGATGTAATAATCAAAATGGTGTGCATGTTGATTCATGCTGTTTTAGTTGCGATGGGACAGTTCCTAAGCTCGGTCCAACAGGCGAAACGGGAGCAACAGGAGCAA
>NZ_QNUA01000049.1:0-5664 GCF_008042285.1 Bacillus sp. AR13-1 | reverse complement strand
CTGCAATAGAATCCATCATTAATTTTATTAGTATAATATCCTCTCAATCATATTAAGTATGTAACAATAAAATTATCGAATACATAAGATAAAATTCTACTATTTACGACAAAATCTTACTATATACGCATCGGAAATTTAATGTTTTAATAAATAACATAACTGGTATAACCAATAAGAAAGGAGCAAATTTCACTAAATAGGAGTTTAGTAAAGTTGCAAGTAACATTATGTTGATTTAAACTTTCTTAACATTCGGTCATTTTAAAAAGGTCTCTCGAATCACAAAAGTATCATATTCGTACAAAATTGGTTTTAAATTTCTACATAGCAAAAGTGATTTTATTTCGCAATAAAAGTATAAGCAATGTACAGTATATTTCGCAATAAAAGTATAAGCAATGTACAGTATAATTTCATCTTTTGTAATCTTGTAGGGATTTTACCGACAAAACTAGGGGGCAATATTATGAAATCAATATCAAAAAAAGTCATGGCAGGGTTAGGTGTAGGAGCAATGAGTCTATCTATTTGGGCTCCTGTAAGTGAGGCAGCACCAGCGAATAATCAATATTATTCTATAAATTTGAAAGCTAATACCAACTTAGTTTGGAATGTAGCTGGAAATTCTCCTGATAATGATAGAGCGATTCTTTTATGGAATGGAAACCGTGGTGACAATGAACAATTTGTATTTTTTAAACTTGATGGACAAAATTATGCAATTGTAAATAAAAATAGTGGAAAACCTGTAACATTTGGTGTTGGTGGTTGGTTTGGTAATGGTGGGCTTCCGGGTGATGGTAATTTACAACAAAAGAGTTGGACTGGTTCTCCTAATGAACAATGGTATTTACGAGACAAAGGAAGTAATAATTATGAAATTGTGAACCAAGGGAATGGGAAAGTTGCATCTTATTCATGGTCGGGGTCACTAGCTCAGCATGTAGAGTATGTAGATTTGGATGAAGCAAATCCTTCTGATTCAAATAGGGTATTTAACATTAATAATTCTTACGGTACAATTTCATTACCAACTTTACCAGCTACAGGATCTAGACCAAATGCTCCAGAGTATACTCAAGGTGGATCTATTGATCAACAATTACCTCAAACTTCAAATTCTGTTGTTGTCGGGGCATCTTTAATACCTTGTATTATGGTAAAGGATAATCAAGCGGATGATTATACAAAAATACACAATTCACCATATTATACGTTGGTAAAAGAAGAATATTGGGATAAAACATTTTCAGCGGTTATTCCAGCTGGTTTGACTCGTAATTATACATTCAAAACAGGTATGACTTCTGTAGATCAGCAAAAGATGACTGATACGCTTTCTATGAAGATTGGAGCAGATTTTGGATTGAAATTTGGAGACGCATCTGCATCAATTAAATCAGAAATTTCAAGAACAATACAAACAGAAATTAGTACAACTAATACGGAAGCAACGGAAGAAACAATTACAAGTACTGTTGCAAGTGAACCTGGTAAAACAACAGGATTTACAGAATATCAACTGGCAACAAAATATACGTTAAAGAGAGCAGATGGTTCAGTTGTTTCAGATCCTTGGGTTGTAAAAAATAATAAGATAACAGTAGCAAGAAAAATTTAAATGTAATAATTTATAAATATACAGTGCTATATGTAAAGAGTAAGTGGATAAGCAAAGCAAAGCGAAGTGATGGAGCCCCCTCAAAAAATGAGGGGGTTTCCCTTGTTACAATTATTTGTTTACTTAAATGGAACAATTTGAAAAGGAAAGGATGATTTATATGCAGAAAAGGAAGCATTATATGTTTCAAAAACCGATGAAAGTACTTGCGACATCTGCTATTTTGGCAACTACATTATTTACACCTACTTTAACAAATAGCTTGACAGTTCAAGCTGAAACGGTGTCATCAAATCTAGAAATATTCAATCTAGAAACATTGAACCAAAAGACAGATCAGGCAATTGCAAATGGTAATTTTGAGGGTCATTTGAGTTATCTCAGTGCGTATCTGAATGTAAAGATTGGAAATATCACTGGAGCGGGTTTACAAAATAAGCTTGCAGACCCAGCATTTTCAGCAGCTTTGGCTCAGTGGCAATTGATCTCACAAACAGGTGCTGCAGCAATGAATACATTCGCAAAAAAAGATGCTGACCATCAGAAATTTCTTAGCTGGACTATGAAAAATACAGATGTGATGAATACATACCTTGAAGGTGGCAGCCCCACAGGAAACAATCCTGTAAATGCACTTGAGATATGGAATACAATATGGAATGCGGATGCAGATTCTCACCAAGGATTGTATTTAAAAGTAGCTATAGCTACATCGTTAGCTCATGCTGAACCTATAAAATATTGGACAAACAATAAACCTATTAATCCGTTAACGAGGTATCAACATTATAAATCAGCAGATCAAAATAATGAGTTACTTCCTTGCTTTAGAACATATGATGTTTGGCATTTAAGATTAGTAGTGAATACTTGGTCACCTGAAGAAGATTTAACTTGGGCAAGAAATATGATTAATACGGAACATCCAGATCTTAAAAGCCAAGATAAGATAGGGAAAAGTGCATATTTAATTAAATATGCAGAACATAACAAAGATGGAGTTAGCATTCACGCTGGAAATGATGCATTCTACGGTTTAGGTTGGAATCTTTCCTCCATTTACAGATTTGGCGGGGTATGCGGTAATATTTCGAAGTTTGGTACGCAAGTAAGTCAAGCCTTTGGTGTGGCAGCTATGCCTGTTGGACAACCTGGACATTGCGCACTCATATGGAATGACAACCCCTCTTCTTGGCATTTAGGAAATGATATATCCGGATGGGGTGATTCAAATCGTCATGATGTCACTGTTATTCCTTGGTCAGATAATAGCCCGAAAAATCAAGTACCGTACATGTTACTATTTGAAGATGCTGCACGTGATTCAGTAAAACTAGATCAATCAGAGCGATTACGCTGGTTAGCGAAAGCGATATCTTCACCAGCTAAGAAAAGTGCAATTTATAAAACAGCTACTAAAATGCTACCAATTAATGCTTTAGTATGGAAAGATTACGTTTCTTTCATGTTACAAAATCCAAATGTAACAGATGCTGAGTGGCAAGAATTAAATAACGGTATAGTTACTGCTTTTGCTAATGAGCCAAGACCTATGATGGATCTTCTTACTCAAATTAGAAGCCATGTTCTTAATACAGGGGATAGAGCTAAGATTCAGCAATATACTTTAAATATATTAAATGCATTCTCCACAATAACGGATGTCAATCAAAAACAAGTAGCTAATAATATAAAAGCCCAAATGCCAAGTTTAGGGTTGTACCTTGCTACTTTTAGCTTTGATGGAGAAAATGCAGGGAAATTAATGGGGATTAAAACTGATACGGAATACAGTATCGATGGTGGAGAAACGTATAAAGCTGCTACAAGCAATGATATGCTTCTAAGTAATGAAGAAATCTCAGCAATCAATTCAACGAATGGTATTTTAACAAGAGTGATTGGAACAAAGCAGCCTATATTAATTCCTATTGAAAAAGCTGGTAAAGTTAATGTTTCTTCAAATGATGATGCGAATTTAGTTTTTGGTATAGACGGTACGATGGAATTCAGCATCGATCAAGGTTCGAACTGGACAAAATATAATCCAACTGCTCCTAATTTACCGGATTTAACGGGAAATGTTACTTTAACAGTCAGAAAGTTTGCTGTTGGTTCAAATCCAGCAAGTGAAGCTGTTAACTTAAAGTTTACTGATACTGCTGTAGTAGGATTAATACCGCATACAAGTTTATCGGTTGCAGGTTTCTCAAGTCAACAAAATACAAAGGGTGATGCTGCTGCAAATGCAGTTGATGGAAACTCGACAACCATGTGGCATACGTTATGGGATGGAAGTGATAAAGCTCCATACATTACGATAAAGCTTAAGGAAGTTACTAGTATATCGCAATTAGCTTATGTTCCAAGACAAGATGGTGGTTATAACGGTAACATAACTAGTTGTAATATATACACAAGTTTGGATGGAATTAACTTTACAAAGGTTGCAACTGGAACGTGGGAAGATAATAATCTTACAAAGAATGCAAGTTTCAGTAAAGTAAATGCTCAGTATGTAAAGCTTGAAGTTGTATCAGGACACAGTGGATTTGCTTCAGCTTCAGAAATAAAGTTATATAAAAACTAATTGAAAGATGAATGGGGACTGTAGCAAAAGTATTTTATATGTTTGCTACAGCCTTTTTTTTTGTGCTCAAAACAATGATTTATATAATAAACATGAAATTTAACAAAATGGAAAATTGGATCCCGTACCTCAATACATTGATTCATGGCCAAAATGTTTTAAACAATTGATTTCTTCATTATATAAGTAAAAAAGAGATAAGAACACTTTTTTAAGTGCATTATCTCTTTTCGAATATGCATTTCATATCCCATGTAAATTTACCACATATTTCAATGGGACTTACAAATTGCTCTTCAATAATAATTATATCTTGTTTTTTGTGAAAAATATACAATTCCAAACCCTTTCAAAAATACATGGTCAGAATGTCAGTGCTTTACATGTTTTTAAGAATTATATTTAGTGATAACAAGAAATTTATATTACTACAATTAATTAATCACGAATATAAAGATAGGGGTTCTAGTGCAAAGATAAAATAAAAGAGAATATAGCGGGTTCTGTTGCAAAGTTTGAAAAAAGCATAAACAGGTTGGTAAATGAGGAACAATGTTTAGGAGGTAGATAATAATTGTTGAAGTTCATTGTACGTTGTAAAGGCAGAGTCTCTTTGAAGACTTCGCCTTTGTTTATATAGGGCATGAATGGTTTCAATACCTTTTATCGTACGTGAAGCATGACGAAGATTTTGAAATCCTGCGGATTTGGCAAAACGTCTCTTTATATGCCTATGATCCTGTTCAATAAGATTGTTTAAATGATTGATTGTACAATGGATTGTAGTTTGATAGAATCCTTGTTTTCTTAATTTGTTAAATGCGCAAAGTAATGCCGGCGCTTTGTCTGTAGTGAGAACCGTTGGTTCTCCAAAATGGTTTACTAATCTTTTCATGAAAGCATAGGCAGCCTGATGATCTCGTTTTTTACGAAGTTGAATATCCAATGTGTGTCCATCTTTATCAATTGCACGATAGAGATAACGCCATTCTCCCTTAACTTTGATATAAGTCTCATCCAAATGCCAAGATAAGTGTGCAGATTTATTTTTCACTTTCCAAATTTGATAGATGAGATTGCCATATTCATGAACCCATCGCATGATGGTTGTTGGGTGAACTGAAATACCACGTTCTTTCAGGATTTCAGATACATCGCGATAACTTAAAGAAAAACGGCAGTAGTAGCCGACAGCTACTAAAATAATATCTTTCTTGAATTGTTTTCCTTTAAAATATCTCATGTCTGATTCTCCTAGATCCTATTTTCTAGAGTGTAGCTTCATATAGAAAACTTTGCAACAGAACCGTTTTTTTCAATTAAGCCGCTCGATCTTTAGAAATGGTACAATTGTAATTGACACCTAATATATCAAAGACTGTTTTTTCTCTTATTGATGAAATCAAATTGGTTGAAAGCGCAGGTTACCTATTAGAAAAGGAAAAAAGGA
>NZ_QNUA01000048.1:0-1185 GCF_008042285.1 Bacillus sp. AR13-1 | reverse complement strand
TTAGCTTGATAGCGATGGGGTACCTCCAGCATTTTGGAAAAAAACACGCTAAGCAAAAAATAAAATAAGCCATCCATTTGGACAGCTCATTTACATAATTATCGTTATTGGAAGTTATTCTACATTGTTCTTAAATAAACGTAATATTTGTTGAGCATCTGTATTCCTTATTATGTAATGTTCTAGATTTTTTTGTTCTTCATTATCTTGACGAGCAATTACAACTTTTTTATCCTCTAGCCAAATTAAATATGTTTCACTGGAACCATCTTGGTAATTTACATTCATTTGATAATCAATATTTGCCTTGGCCTCATCATCTAGCAAAAGAGGAATAACTCTTTCTCGATCCTTATCTATTCCTGTATGTTCCATAGATTTAATAATTTGATCAAACTCTAGATTTATAACTGCTTTTTTATTTTTTACCTTAGTGGATATAAGCTCAATTTTCTTTATTTCCTTTCCTTGAAAGAAAATAGGTTTACGATTTTCCTCTTGTTGTATTGAGGCAGTTTTTACTTTTGGTTGTTCAGTAGTAGATGTACTACCAGTGTTTGTCTCAGTCGAACAAGCGGATAGATATAGGAATAATGATAAGGTCAGTAATGATATATTTTTATTCATAAATTAACCCCTTTCTTTTATAGGTAATATTCCTTTTCACCATGTAATAAACCTTTTTAAAGGGGAGAAGTTGTCTACTCTTCGTATGAATACTTTATACACTTGAAGTTAACGTAACGTCTCATTATCGGTAGCAAGAAAAAGGCGAATTCCCTTTGAAAGTAGGGATTCGCCTTTTTCTTTTTCTATAACCCTATTCATCTTTTTATACATTCTTGTCCTGGCGTGGGTTCAGGGCTCTTGTTTGTTACTGTATTAGCCCAAAAACTGTATAAAATCTTGCATACTCTTAGCGTGGTTTTTTTCCGAAATGCTGGCGATACCCCATCACTATCAAACTAAGACTTAGGAAATTTTCAGGGGAGTGGTGTAGATTATTTAAGAATTTACATACATCATAAATCCTAATGGGGTTTGTTTTTTTCAATTAAGCCGCTCGATCTTTAGAAATGGTACAATTGTAATTGACACCTAATATATCAAAGACTGTTTTTTCTCTTATTGATGAAATCAAATTGGTTGAAAGCGCAGGTTACCGATTAGAAAAGGAAAAAAGGA